>JABHUV010000135.1 GCA_018658605.1 Planctomycetaceae bacterium
ACCATCAATGATGACGTCGCCTTCATCTAATAATTCCAGTAACGAATTAATGATCGTGTCTACCGCTGGCCCCGCCTTAACAAGCATCATGACTTTACGGGGAGTACTAAGATTAGCGACCAACTCCTCGAGACTATGACACCCAACAAAGCTCTTACCTGCCGCACGACCTTGAATTAGGTTGTCGACTTTATCAAGGGAGCGATTGAAAACTGCCATTCGGTAACCGCGGCTTTCAACGTTTAATGCCAAGTTTTCGCCCATCACTGCTAGGCCGATTAGGCCAAAATCTGCTTTTTCTTCCGACATCTATTTTCACAATTCCTGTTTAAGGTTTATTTATTAGTAGCAAGCGTCATACGTCCACCCACGACCCCTCATTCGTCGTTTACTGGCCAAGGTGGATCAACTGGCAAAAACGAATCAAATTCATCCAACAATGCTTGCTGATATTCACCGGCAAATTCGCCCGTCAAAAACTTCTCAACTCCCTCATCAAAGAACCGCTGCCAACTCGCTTCTTCTGCGCCTGGGTTAATTGGATTGAACAAGCAATCATTAGCAACAGCAGCATTATAGTCACCTGGGGCATCACCAATCATCAGCGAATGATCCGGTGCGTATTTGGCGGCATTGGTTAATGTCTCTTTCTTATTCCCAGACTCTTGCCCGCAAATCGCCGTCACAAATGACACTAATCCATGCTCACTCCACTCCGAGTTCAACGCATCGTTGGGTGTAGCCGACACGACGAGCATGTCACATTGGGGATGTAGTTTCTCCAGACACTCGCGCACTAAAGGGAAGGGCGGTACGCCATGTACCATTTCAGCAACCGCATCATTGACGGCCACAGACCACTTTAATGCAGTTACTAGATCAGGGTCAGGATTTTCGTTTCCTTCCAATAAGGCTGCAAGCGCTGGGTTACCAAGTTTGGTCTCTTGCTCGATCCACAGCAATAACCCCGGCGGAATTTCGATAGTCACCCCACGAGCTGCTACTTCTGGGCGTTTCTGCAACCATTGCAGCGATTCGACCAACGCCGGAAACCGATTAATCCCACGGCTCTTGGAATACAAATTCACAAACTCGGCCGCTTCGCGAGCATACTTGCTGATTGCCTGCAAGTTATAGTATTGAATCGTGTTGTGTATGAAGCATTCTTTGTGTTTGAGTTCCATTGTGTCAAATGCACAACCGTCTGAATCAATGCCAACAAAAAACTCTTTAGTGCGTTCTAATTCGTACATAATCGCTTTATCTATCCTGGAGTGGTCTAAATAGTTAACAGGTTAAGTGTTTTCGGGCGGCAGCAACTCTAGCGTTTAGCCTGAGGTTCATAGGGAGCTAATTGCTGAGTTGCAAATATCGGTTCGAGTTGTGTCATTCGTTGACGACCTTGAATCATTGGCAAGCTAACCATCGAATTACCAATCAGTGGTTGAGCATATTTAATGAATGCATCCGTTACATCATTCCCACTGTCGGTAATCCATTCAGTAGGGAAGGTGCGTTCGCTATTGGCAACTTCACTCAAAGGCACTTTATCGTAATACACTCCGTATTCTTCACCGGAGTTGCGTAAAATGGTCGCCATATTACCACTATCACCAGCAGCAGCCAATGTGCAAGCTTTCTGGCCCGCTAAATAAGATTCTGCTAGATCAACTGTGGAAGCGTATGCCATGCTATGACGCTGGTCGGTACCAGGTACATTACAACGTGCTGCACCATGAGCGGTGAGACCGTTTGCATTAAGATAGTTGACGATCAGTTGAGCAACCGTTGTTTGGCTAGAACTAAAGCTGGTGTGCCCAAACCCATCTTTTACTTCACCCAAGTCACCCACATCGAACCCTTCGCTGACGACGACTATACAGCGACCATCCTGTTTCAATTGATCATTGACATTGTCCGCCAATTGAGCAAGCGAGCAGGGGCTTTCGGCCAAGTAAATTTGCAGTGGCATTTCACGATTTGGATCGGCGAGGCGAGCAGCAGCAGGGATGTAGCCAATTTTACGTCCCATCGCTTGCAACACTAATACAGGATCAGCTGGGCACGATCCGCGATTTTCCTCATTGGCGTTTTGAACTGCGTGCATCCAATATTTTGCCGTCGACCCATAGCCCGGTGTATGGTCGATTAGCTTGTACTCGTTATCACCAACGTCGTTGTCAATAGTCTTTGGACCACCAATACCGACGAGGTCGAGCCCACGTTGTTGCGCCAAACTAGCAATTTTATTGGCCGTATCCATCGAATCATTTCCACCGATGTAGATAAAGTAGCCAACATTATGGGCTTTGAACACTTCAATAACGCGATCAAAGTCTTGGTCTTGCCCCTCTTTCAATTTGTATCGACACGTACCAATGGATCCCGCGGCGGGTGTAAACTCCAGCAATTCTATTTCTTCTATCGACTGGGCTGAAAGATCCCATAGTTCTTCTTTGAGGACACCTTCAATTCCGTGACGCGCGCCGTAAACAGTGCCGATTTCGTCGAGATTACGAGCGGTTTCGATGATGCCGCGTAGGGTGTTATTGATGACCGGGCTAGGACCCCCGCTTTGGGCAATCACCATATTCTTTGCTGGGGTCATAGTCTACTGTACTCCATTTCACGCAACTGAAAGACCACATTTTAACGCTCGATAACCATTCTGACAATCCGCCATCTCGTTGTCGCACTAACGCTCAAGCAAACAAATTCCACGTAACTCAACAACGAGTTAAGGCGCTTGATAAACTACGCGTCCGCGATTGACAGTCGTGTGCACTTCAAATTTGCCATTGTTGATCTGGAAGAATACCAAATCTACAGCCGCATCGACCGCGAGCGCCGTAAGCTCATGTTTAATTATATTAGCGGGACCGATGCTTGCCATGTCAACTGCCGTGCCCAAGTCTAATCCTGCGTTTTGCATTAACGTGACGATCCCCGTGCCGATGGGAAGAGAAGCCCCCGCTAGCAATTGGCTTTGCCCCGGAACGACCAATCGACCGTTTTCGAGAATTTCAACATCTCCAATTGATGTAGATGTGTATTTGCCAGGCGGCATTCCACCCATTCCTGTAATATCACTCACTAAAACACAACGCTCTGGTGATTTCGCACGTATGATCGACTTGATCACGGCGGTTGGTAAATGGTGGCCATCAGCTATCAGGCTGCAAGTCAGTTCGTCCGCGGCAATTTGATCCCAGATATAGTTCGGATGTCGACGGATTGTGCCATGCGCTCCGTTGCCAAGGTGCGTAGACATGGTTGCCCCCGCATCAATGGCCGCCGCGATTTGGTCCGACGAGGCGGCTGTGTGGCCGATCGCAACAACCACACCACTGTCGACAACTCGCTGAATAAATTGGGCTGAATCTGGGAACTCTGGGGACATCGTCAAAATGCCTATTTTTCCTAGCGCGGCACTTTGGAGTTTTTGGTACTCATCCCAGCATGGCGGTCGCACATGTTCTAATGGGTGGGCGCCGCGGGGCCCGTCTTCGCCTGAAATATACGGACCTTCTAAATGCAACACTGTACAGCGAGCAGCTATATCCGCATGCTCGTCTATGGCCTGCGCGACCGTTGCCATGCTGTACCGCAATAGCTCGAATGATTGAGTCGTAAATGTTGGGCAAAATTGCGTGACTCCATCGCGATCCATGGCCAAACAAATCTGCATTACCTTTTCGGCGGATAATTCTGGATCATTGAACTCTTGGCCACCGTATCCATTCACTTGTATATCGACTAAGCCAGGAGCCAAGAACAACGGGTTCTCCGACATCGATTCAAGCGGAGACAGGCCGCAAATAACTCCATCGTCGAAAGACACAAGGATTGATTGGTCTGAGTTGTAGTGCCGAGCTTGGATTGAACTTAAAGTCATCGGAGAGGATTCTATAAGCGGGGTCTAAGCGGGGTAAGGGAGGGACTAACAAATAATCGGAATGCAAATTTATCATTAAAAGGCGCCGCCGGGATTCGAACCCGGGATGGAGGATTTGCAATCCACTGCCTTAGCCACTTGGCCACGGCGCCGTGTATCAGGGCTTTCTGTCCCCTCAAGAATACCATCCTAATTACCGTAGCCTACTTTGAAAAGGCGAGGAACATAAAAACGAACTTTAGTAGCTGCATGAGGAATAATCGGTACAGTTTGCCCACCTAGAACATAACGCACGTTGCCGGCAATAGTGATGCCTGCAGGGCCGATGAAACGATTTATATAGAAGTGTTGTCGTTGCTCCAATTTTCAAATCATCGACCACTACGCTCGCTACAAACAGCCCCCGTAGAAGGATTCCCCAAGATGTCTATAAAATCAATGATCCAAACGATTACTGGTCAAGCAAAATTGAACCGACTCGCTGAAAACCTCGCTCACGCATGCTCAAGTGTAGTTTGGCAAAAAGTTGAATCTCGCATCGACACGATGACACATTCACAGGCTCGCGGATATGTCCGAGTCAAGGCCGGACGGACTGTGCGATTGATCCTCAGCGACACTTTACGTCGTAATCTTATTCCGCCTCGCCATCAAACAAAAGTGCTTGAGCTTACGATGGACGCAATTGTTGAACAGGCACTGCTAAAATACCGCGGACAACAATTGCAAACAATAGGCCTACAACGCGCCGCATAGAGCAAACAATGACTTTAAACAATGACTTCAAACGACGGGAGATTTCGGTCTCCCTTTTTTGATGCGCTTGCTGCCCTATTTCCACCGGATTGATCCTTAATTTACGCCGGGTGCAATGTATTTACTGAATCATGATCTTTTGCCAGCCGAAAATGAATTCCTTTTACACAAGCCGTATCGATAGTGGTTAGAATTAACGCTTCTGCTAACCGATCCCCTTTACGCACACACAACAGAAACAGTGAACATGTCCAAACCTACCGATATCCGCATCAAACAAATCACTACCAATTTTAGCGAAATCGAGTATCGTACACCCATCAAATTCGGTGGACGTGTAGTTGCCAATGCCACGTTATTCAATGTAGACGTAGATGTCGAAACGAATGACGGGCGCCGCGCGACAGGCCACGGCTCGATGCCAATGGGAAATGCTTGGGGTTGGCCATCTCAAGTTGAACCGGGCGAACGGACACTAAGTGCCATGAATGCTCTGGGACAACAAGCGGCACTCTTAACTGAACAATACGACGGCGCCGGACACCCTATTGAGATCATGCATGATCTACAAGGGTCATTCACGGACTCCGCAACTAAACTAGTACAATCCATGGATCTTCTTGAACCAATACCCAAACTTGCCCAACTCGTTTCCACGAGCCCAATTGATGCAGCAGTAAATGATGCCTATGGGAAAGCGCTGTCGCTCAATTCGTACGATCTACTGGGACCTGAATTCATGAATCGTGATCTCGGGCAATTTCTCAATGGTGACATGTCGGGCCTATTCTTAGATGAGTACACGCTGAGACAGCCGAAGGAACATATGCCACTTTACCACCTCGTAGGAGCACTAGACCCACTTACCGACGATGATATTTTGACACCGCTAAATGACGGAGTACCCGAGACCCTTGGAGACTGGATAATCGCGGATGGACTCACTCATTTGAAAATCAAGCTGGCCGGGGATGATCTACAGTGGGATGTTCAACGAGTTATAGACATCGACCGAGTTTCCACAACTGCGCAACAATCTCGCGGTTGCCAACAATGGTGGTACTCGACGGATTTCAACGAAAAATGCAAAGACGTACAGTATGTACTCGATTTTTTGTCCGAGCTGCAATCACGCGCCTCGCAAGCATTTGACCGAATCCAATATATAGAACAACCTACTCATCGCGACTTAAAGAATCACCCTAGCAACGGCATGCATCAAGCGGCCGAAATCAAACCAGTTGTTATCGATGAATCACTAATTGACTTTGAGTCCCTATTGCTTGCGCGTAATCAAGGATACTCCGGCGTTGCGCTTAAAGCCTGTAAGGGACACGGTGAAGCACTCATTATGGGAGCAGCCGCCCAACACTATAACTTGTTTTTGTGCGTTCAAGATCTAACATGTGTTGGTGCATCGTTTCTACATTCCGCAAGCTTAGCCGCTCGTATTCCCACAATCATGGCTATCGAAGGAAACGGACGACAGTATTGCCCATTTGGAAATGAGCCTTGGGATGTTAAATTTCCATCCATGTTTGATATTAGCGATGGAACCGTAGGGACACACTGCTTAACCGGGCCGGGATTGGGATATTAAAATCATTAGCGGCGTCTTAAACAACCCCATCCATTTTTATATAATGGACATTTCCGACAACCTTAAACGATCCCCTGCCGCACTGCCCACACCGCCGCTTGAGTTCGATCACTAACCCCAATTTTTCTCAGGATGTGCTGGACATGCTCCTTAACAGTTTCATAACTGATGCCCAGTGCAAGCGCAATTTCCTTATTCGTTAATCCCTCGGCGAGCTGCTCTAGGACTTCACTTTCGCGGTGAGTCAGAGGAACATCTACATCGGCAGCGATACGAGGTGTTGCTAGTGCGCCAGCTACACGTCGTAATGCTTCCCGAGTCCAAGAGTTCCCCCCGCGATAGGCTCCCATGATCGCCTCGATGATCTCTTCTCGACCCAAACTCTTCGATAAATATCCAGATGCACCTAAAGCGACGGCGCGCGCAATATAGGTCGGATTATCAAATGTCGAAAGCATCAACACGGGAATCTTCGGGTATTCAACCTTAGCCCGACCGAGAGCCGTAAGGCCATCTCCGCTTTCCATTCGTACGTCAAGCAAGATCACATCAGGGTGATATTGAGCGATACCTTCTAGAATATTTTCACCTGAATTCGACTCGGCGATTAGTTGTATCTGCGTGCCCCGAATCATCCGCACCATTCCGCTACGTACAATCTCATGGTCGTCAATCACCATCAAACGTATCATCATTGCCCCTCTGCAGTAGGGTTACCTAGTAGTCCTCCAGTACCCCCCTATTATTAACCACGCTACGCCGAATTACTATAGCCCAAAAGTAAAAGCCCATGACCACAATGGGCCATGGGCTCTTATGAGACACGTCCAATCCCCCAACCAGACGAACTCAAACTCCAGATGTTTTGCTTAGCGATTTACCGAATCGCTAATTCGTACCGACACGGGAACGGCGGAACGTTGCGGCAGGAAGCTATCGGGATTGACTAGGGGTTTGTAGGGGGACATTCGCCTCGCTGACTTGTCCTGATGGTCAATGGCGTCTGGTGCATCCGGTAATTCCTTCGGAGCGAGAGTTGGAATTTGGTTCACTCCTGGCACGGTTGGCCGCTTAGTGTTCAAACTTGGCAACTGTGAGCTAATCGTTTCATCCGGTTCGAGGTCGCGCTCACTCGTGTCCTGATTGGCGTTCGCCGGTTCGATTGAATCAATATTTTGCTCAGTTTCCTTAATGCCGGTTCCCACTGCAAAGGGATTGTTAAACGCGGGAATTCCTAATTCCTCTAATCCTAACAACGAGATAATGCCACGCCGTTCTGTGGCGGGAATTGCACTTTGTTTGTCTTCAACGGCATCCTTTGTTGGTTCTTGTGATTTCTCAGGAACCGCAGTTGGAATTGTTTCATCTTCCTCAACCGCTGTCGCCGGATTAGTGCCGAAGATTGAATTTAGATCATCGCGCATGGATTTCGGAAGCTGTATTCCTTTCAAGGACCCAATCGTCGGCATATAAACCGGTGAGGCGGTCGCCCTATTCGCATAGCGAGGTGTAAAGCTACCCGGATGTTGCATTTTTGAACTATATTTCGACGTATGCTTCCCAGAGGATGATGTTGTCTCCGAGGACAAATCGTTTCCAATTCCAATAAATGCCGATTCTATGTCGGCAAGAAAGTCAACTTTGGAAAATTCGAATTTCGGTAATAATGTATCAATCGAAGGTAGAGCAGATGAACTCGGGCTAACACCATCTATGGAATCCCGATTGTTACGCGTTGGTCTAAGTTTTGACTTGTGATGATTTACAGGATTCTTGGTAGATGAATTATTTGTTGCACTCGACAATTCTTCTTCAATTGCATTAAACGCAGAGTCGATATCCCCCAAAAGATCGATTTTGGGAAACGTCAAAGTACTCAAAACCGAATCCAGACCGATCTTTTCTGATTTCGTCTGGGGTGTCACTTCGACTTTTTTAATGGTTCCCGGTGTATCCGTTATTGGGCTTAGTGCGTCTGGGGTTACTATTTCCGGGCCGGAAAGTTCCTTTGGTTCCACTTCGGCTGGACGCAATTCATTTTTGTATAATTTATCAAGATTACGCTGATCCGCTGGCGTGCGCCGTACGCTCAACGTTTCGTCAGTGGTATCGTCAGTTAATAAGATACGCACTGGCTTTGAAACTTTAGTATCCGTAGTTTCCGCCGTCGCTAAACCGAAAACGGCAGCACTCAACAGGATGCCGCTAAGGGCCAACCCACAACTAAGTCGCTTCCCCAATGATAATGATGTTGTTTTCGTAACCATAACAATCAAATCTCCCCCAAAATTATTTTGAGACTACCATCTCTATATTTCGTGATTATTAGCTCGCACCTTCATTGGCGCGCATTTCGAAACATTTCCATCTACCTTTAGAATTCGGTATTATCGATTATCAATCTGAAACAGCTTTTAACGGTTTTAACGAAAAAAACGATTAACTTACCACCCATTAGACAGGGTGGGATTGCCCAATAGCCGAGCAATTCCGTGTATCGCATGCTCAAATATCATCATAATCTGATACGTTGTCACCCCTGGCCATCGCTCTTCTAGATTCCGTAATATTCCTTGAACCATCCACAAAACCTCGCGATACCATCCTCAATCGATACCTCAGCCTTCCAATCTACCGCTTCCTGTAGCGACTTAACATTCGCTTCCGTTGCCGGCACGTCCCCCAGTTGCATAGGCAACAACTCTTTCAGTGCCCGGCGTCCGAGGCAATTCTCTAGAATCTGCACGAAACGATTCAACTCCACAGCCTCCGTTCCGCCAACGTTGAAAATCTGAAATGGAGCTTCGCTGCTGGCTGGATCCGGCTTTTTTCCATCCCATTCAGAATTTCCCTGCGCGGGCGCTGCAGTCAACCGCACTATGGATTCCACAACATCATCGACATAGGTGAACGACCGCAACATGTTGCCTTGGTTGAATAACTTAATCGTCTCTCCACTGCAAATAGCACCTGCAAAAAGACTCAACGCCATGTCAGGGCGACCCCAGGGACCATAGACCGTGAAGAAACGCAAACCGGTTGTTGGTAATCCATACAGATGACTGTAAGCGTGCGCCATTAATTCATTGGACTTCTTAGTCGCACCGTACAGACTCAATGGATGCTCGGTAGATTCCGTAGCAGCAAAGGGCAGGGCGGTATTAGCGCCATAAACGCTGCTACTCGATGCATAGATTAAATTCCCAACCGACTGTTGGCGGCAGCCTTCTAACACGTTTGAAAATCCAACAATATTTGAGTCAATGTAGGCAGCTGGGTTTTCCATCGAGTAACGAACTCCAGCTTGAGCCGCCAAATTAATAACGACATCGAACTGGGCCCGCTCAAACATTTCCGCCATGGCGCCGCGATCTGCAATATCTGACAGGCTAAACTCGAAACCCTCACACTGTTGTAAGCGTTCCAAACGGGCTTGTTTCAAAGCGACATCATAATAGTCGCTTAAATTATCGACGCCTACTAATACATGTCCGTCATGTAACAACCGCTGACTGGCATGGTAGCCAATAAATCCAGCCGCTCCGGTAACCAATATTTTCATCGCTAATTGCTTTCTGCCCATCACATTTGAAAATCACTTCACGTAAATTACATCTAACCGGGCGGATACTCGGTCTAATAAAACGTGTAAAGAAACGGTGCCGCACCACTGCTAGCAGTAATCGCAATTAGTGCTACCAACAACAAGGAAAGGATAATCGGCGTCAACCACCATTTCTTATTGTGTTTCAAGAAGTCCCAAAACTCCCGAACGATACCCACCTGCTTGCCACTCGCTATTTGCTGAAAGTCCGATGCAGCAGTGCTAGCGTCACCGTCTGACGACTCAACTTGGCGATCATCTTGGTTTTCATTTGTCATAGTCTAACACCACTTAGAATTGTCTAAAATATTGATGGCTGCCAACCACGTCTCGTCGGTCAGTCCAATAACTCGCGGAATTTAAATCCCATCGTTGTTGCAATAAATCTTTTTTGAATACCTTCAGCATCAAACCAATAGGACATAAACATCCATAATATATCGCTCGCAACAACAACCACCCAACGATAACACCAATAGGGTAAGTAACAACCATCGCTACTACAAATGGATATTTAAGCATTTTCGGACAGCACCATGCAACCAGAACAACTACAACTGCAATTAGCTGAATTGACATCGCCGCTACAAAATGTCCATTAAGCACAACGTTGACGCCAATAATAATCGCGAACAACGGAGTCCATAATCGGCCAAACGATTTCAATTGCGCCAACGGCGGATTTGTATTTAATTTAATGAGTGACATAAAAATAACCCTATGTTGCATTCTACTCTGACGACGATTAATCAAGTGGAAACTGACCAAGATAGTCGTCTACTTGATGACTCGTAACATCAGGTTGTTCGGATTTTTTCACGACAAAATGGTCCATTACCAACACGTCCATTTTCGTCGCCATAAAGCAGCGATAAGCGTCCTGTGGCGTTCGCACGATCGGTTCACCTCGAATATTAAAACTTGTATTCACCACTAGGGGCGAGTCTGACAGCTGATAATATTGCTGCACCAGTTGATGAAAAAGTGGATTGACATCTTTATCAATCGTTTGCACTCGCGCGGAATTATCTACATGTGTTACTGCTGGTATACTAGATCGAGCAATTAGTCGTCGATCGACTCCTTGCACCGCCAATTGCTCCGGCGTCAAATGCAATCGCTGTTTTTCCGCCACCGGCGCGACCAACAACATATAAGGACTACTGAAACCTCGTAAATCAAAATAATCATCCGCGTGCTCATTCAAAACAGCTGGAGCAAACGGTCGAAACGATTCACGAAACTTGATCTTGAGGTTGATGTTCGCTTGCATTTCAGCACTACGAGCATCCCCTAGAATACTGCGATTACCCAACGAACGCGGACCGAACTCCATGCGTCCCTGCATCCATCCAATAACCTGTTGCTCATCTAACATTACGGCAACAGCGTCACATAGTTCACGTTGTTGTTCCAAATAATGGTAGGTAATGCCTGCAGAATCCAAAAAATCGCGCACTTCGTGTTGATTGTATTGCGGACCGAGCAGGCTACCTTGTTGAGAATCTCCAACATCTGTCGTGCGGTGATTCTCCAGCAATTGATACCAAATAAACTGTGCAACACCTAACGCTCCTCCGGCATCACCCGCAGCCGGTTGGATCCACACATTCTCAAACGGCCCCTCTCTTAAAACCCTGCCATTGCCGACACAGTTCAGTGCGACTCCACCAGCCAAACATAAATTCTTTTTTCCGGTCGTTTCATGCGCATGATTGACCATGTGCAACATTATCATTTCGGTTACTTTCTGAATCGACGCGGCAATGTCCATGTACTGCTGATCCATCTCCGCTTCAGGGGCTCGCGCCGGACGGCCAAATAGTCGTTGAAACCGTTCACTGGTCATCGTCGAGCCTTGGCAATAATTGAAGTAGGACATGTCAAGCCGGAAAGATCCGTCTTCTTTCAGATCGAGCAGATGCTCCAATATCAGTTCAACATATTTTGGTTCACCATAAGGCGCTAGCCCCATCAATTTGTATTCACCGGAATTCACTCGGAAGCCACAATAGTAGGTAAACGCTGAATAGAGCAAACCTAGGGAATGGGGAAATCGCATTTCCTGCAACATCCGCACGCGATTTCCGTCCCCCACCGCAATTGATGCCGTCGCCCACTCGCCAACTCCGTCAATCGTCACAATCGCTGATTCGTCAAAAGGTGAAGGAAAAAATGCGCTAGCCGCATGTGATTCATGATGTTCGGTAAAGACAATCCGTTTACGATATTCTCCACCTAGCCCCGCACGAATCTCTCGTGGCAGGTGCAACTTTTGCTGAACCCATAGCGGCATCGCTTTGGCAAAGGACTTCACACCAGCCGGCGCGTAAGCCAAATACGTTTCCAGTAATCGTTCAAATTTCAATAGCGGTTTTTCGTAATATCCTACGTAGTCGATGTCAGCAGCGGTGATCCCCGCTGCATGCAAACAATATTCTATTGCTTTTTCCGGAAATCGCTCATCGTGCTTTCGACGCGTAAATCGCTCCTCTTGCGCAGCAGCGACAATACAACCGTCTACGACCAAGGCCGCAGCGGAATCATGATAAAAAGCGGAAATGCCAAGAATTGCTGTCATAAGTTACCAACTATCTTAAACATCGGCTAAATCAAAGTAAGCTGGCTATAGGAAGTCGCTTTGTGTCAGTAACACCGGGTAAATGACTTACCGGTCGTATCGATTAGACAAAAGAGGGTTCGCCCGAAGTTACCAAGAAGAGAGGGTAACACAAAAAGAGGGTGTTTTCGGACCTTCTCGCTAGTTTGGTCGTTCCGCAACAAGAACGTGCGCGACTCTATACTGTTAGCGGTTTCCTGAATATTCGATCGATCTTCTTCATCGATTCGTCAGAAATAGCAACGAACAAGTGCTTACCAACACTCCAACTCCCCGCCGAAAAATTGCCCGATAACTGCATTTTCCGGAATTGTGTTACTTGTTCAAAATTACCCGCAGAAAGGATCAAAACCCACAACTTGCCATTACGCGGTGACGACAAGTTCATCGCAACGCAATCATCACTACCGCCAATCGTTCGCCAAGAAACCACCTTGCCCTGTACTTGAGATTCTACGATAGATGCCGCATACGGTGCAGCGGTTAATCTGGTATCCCACCCTTGGGTCAATTCCAATTCAGCTAACCAAACTGGCAACATTTCCTCTAACCCCGCGTACGTCAAACGTTGCTCAACCGAGGGTGCGTTCCAAAACGGAGACAACGCGACCGCAAACGCTAAACAAGCGGCGGTGCCCAACATTGACCACATCAATCTCCGACGTCGTGGCGGCAACAAAGCACGCGTGTCAACGACGTCCGTCGCAATAGCCATACGAGGGACCACTAAGTTAGCATGCACTTCATCGGTTAATTCATTATCCGCTGACAACTCAATATCGCTTGCTGCCGCAATCGGGGCCGCATCATGGATCGCGGCGATCAATCGCCCCACTAACTCAACGGGGACGTCGACCTCATCAAACACATCAAGCAGTTGCCGATCGAGTTCTGATTGCCAAGCCATATCATCTAACAACTCTGGCTGCTCTCGCACCAGATCTTGCAACTGCTCCAATTCCGCAGGCAACGCCTGACCTTGGGCAAACTGCTGTTGCCATTGATCAAGCGTCAATAACTGAATTAAGTCTTTGGTTTTGATAGGTTCCATTTGCAAATCATTCCTCAGAATCAAATTGTTTTTGCGTAACGAGCAGCCTTGACTTAAGCATGCGTTTGCCTCGTGACAACCGACTCATTACTGTTCCTAGTGGAATTTCTAACTGCTCCGCTATTTCTCGATAGGACATTTGTTGCTGATAATGCATGACTACCGCGATCCTGAATGTTTCTGGTAACGCATCCAGGGCGACCTGTAAACGTTGCGAGTCTATCTCTAGACGACGTGACCGGTCTGGTACACGATTATCTTCCACCTCAACATCGGTAAATACCCATTCTCGTTTTTTACGAACTTCTTTCAAAAAAGTAGTTCGCACGACAGTGAACAACCAACTGCGTGCCTTCGCTGGATCTCTTACTTGACCAATCCGTTGAAAGGCAATCAGATATGCCTGTTGCAAGACGTCTTCTGCCATATTTACATTACCGGTTAAGCGATAGCAAAAACGATACAACGACTGATGGTGATCAGCGATCAACTGCTCGATCCACCCCCGGCGTTGTGCCACTGACAATTCTTTAGGCTCAGCATCAAGCGCCACCGATTCCACTAGGGGATCGGTTTCACGAGGCACTTCGAGTAACGCTTCCGAAATTTGCATCTTGTTGGAAAATTCCCTTTTGTCCATGACAACAGATATCCAATTAGACAGACCCGCTTGAAACGGAGTTTATTCCCATAAACCTCCATTTCTTCGACCACATTCAGTATGTATTTATGGGCTTCGTTTGGGACGAGGGACGTTAGATTGACCCGATTTCCCGCGCCGACGGCGTTTCCGGTCATACGAAGTTATTTCGACCTCATCGAGCGGTTTTCCGATTTCTTCTTGTAGTTGCATGATTCGGTCACGTAATGCCGCTGCATGTTCAAACTTCAAGTCCTCAGCCGCTTGCATCATCTCAATTTCTAGCTCGTTAATCAACTCTTGAGTAACATAAACCGTTTCATCTGTCCTACCGACCGCTGCATTGGCTGCGCGATGGGCCGATGCATCACCTTCAATACCCTTGTCGATCGATTTTTGTATGGACCGTGGAGTAATATTATGTTCCTTATTATACGATTCCTGAATACCACGACGCCGCACCGTCTCGGTAATCGCTTTGTCCATCGAATTTGTCATCTTGTCGGCGTATAGAATAACTCGAGAATTAACATGGCGTGCAGCACGACCCATCGTCTGAATCAACGAGGTTTCACTTCTCAAAAAACCCTCTTTGTCAGCGTCAAGCACAGCGACTAGGGATACTTCCGGTAAATCCAACCCCTCACGCAATAAGTTAATCCCTACTAATACGTCAAACTTTCCTTCACGTAGCTCCCGTAATAACTCGACTCGTTCAAAAGCATCGAGTTCCGAGTGCAACCACCTTGCCTTTACACCTTGCTCAACAAAATACCCAGATAACTCTTCTGCCATGCGTTTGGTTAATGTCGTAACGAGGACTCGCTCACCAACCTCCGCTCGCTTGCGGATTTCTTCTAGCAAGTGCTGGATCTGATCGGTCGCTGGGACAACATCTATCTCGGGGTCCAGCAACCCAGTCGGTCGAATTATCTGTTCAACCACTTCACCCTCTGTTTTTTCTAACTCGTAATCTCCGGGAGTCGCCGAGACAAACACAACCCGCTTTCCTTTTTCTTCCCATTCTTCGAATCGCATCGGACGATTATCAAGTGCACTAGGTAAACGAAAACCATGGTCTACCAGCGTGGTTTTACGACTCCGGTCGCCTGCCCACATTGCTCGCACCTGTGACACTGACACATGTGATTCGTCAACAAACAGCAAGAAATCTTCCGGAAAAAAGTCGTACAGCGTATCGGGAGGTTCACCTTCAGCACGACCCGCTAAATGTCGGCTATAGTTTTCGACACCTGAACAGTAACCAACTTCTTGCATTAACTCTAAGTCATAGCGTGTACGCGCATTCAATCGTTGGGCTTCCAGCAACTTGCCTTCTTTCTTGAAATGATCAAGTTGATCCTTCAACTCTTGACGAATCGCCTGAATCGCCTGCTCAATTCGAGCCTCAGACATCACAAAATGTTTAGCTGGATAAACAAACAGTTGATCCAACTTCGTGATGGTCTCGCCAGTAAGAGGATTAATGATCGATAGTTGATCGATTTCATCTCCCCAAAATTCGATCCGAAAAGCGTATTCTTCATATGAAGGCCACACTTCTACACAATCGCCTCGGACGCGAAATGTACTACGTGAAAAATCCACGTCGTTACGATCGTATTGGATATCGACTAGCTTCATTAACATTTTATCACGATCGATTTCCATACCTTTAGCAACGGAAACCATCATCTCTCGGTAGTCATCCGGAGAACCCAATCCGTAAATACTTGATACGCTAGCAACAATAATTACATCATCTCGACTAACAAGCGAACTTGTTGATGCTAGTCGCAAGCGGTCAATTTCTTCATTGATCGACGCGTCTTTCTCAATATAGATGTCACGTTGGGGAATATACGCCTCTGGCTGATAGTAATCGTAGTAACTGACAAAGTAATGAACGGCATTGTGTGGAAAAAACGACTTAAATTCCGAATACAATTGAGCAGCTAAGGTCTTATTATGTGAAATAACAAGCGTTGGTTTCTTTATACGTTCGATAACATTAGCCATCGTAAACGTCTTACCCGAACCTGTTACTCCCATCAGGGTTTGATGGCTTTGACCATTCTCCAAACCACACACAAGCTTTTCAATCGCTTCGGGTTGGTCGCCCGCCGGTGAAAATGGACTTACTAACTGAAATTCTCGCCGTTGCACGCCTTTGAGTCTCCGCACATTCTGTACATAGATAAGCAGCCAACTTAAACAATTAGCCAATCTCCCATTGTATCAAAAATAGAGAGCTTTTGGCACTATGTGCAAATCAAACACATTCAGCCTTGTAGCTAGTCTAACCGGCATAGTTTAACCAACCAGAACATCACGCATTTTTAGTCGTCCCCTCGATGCAACCCGATTTAATATGCCGAAACCTATAGCATGTCAAATCCAAATGAACTTAGCGAAGGCTCCCCTATCTCCGAGGCTGAACAACGGGAAAAGGTAGCTACGAGCCTGCTAGATAAACTCGACGCGCGGCAAGATCAAGTCATTTCTGACTTAGATGGACTCAATGATCAAATCGAAGATCTTATTGAATCTTGGCGCCGTGGATCAAGCGTCGACAAACTCGAAATGGCTCAAGATGACACTGCAATTGACCCCGACGAACAAGCCGACGCAGCCTAGTCGCTACCTGTAGAATTCCAATCCAGTGCCACATCTAGACTTTTGGCTGAATGAGTGAGTGCTCCAACGCTGATCCGATCGATCCCCGTTTCGGCGATTGCTCGAATCGTTTGTTGCGTAACTCCACCAGATGCTTCTAACTGAACTTCTGAAGCGACATCACTACGCATAGCTACAGCGCTGCGCAATTGGTCATTACTCATATTGTCCAGCAGGACAACGTCGGGGTGGTACGCCAGCGCAATCTGTAATTGCTCGAGCGTGTCGACTTCTACTTCAATCGGCATAGTTGCGGCGATAGAATTTCCTGCGGCAACAACATCCTGAATTAACTCGCGCGATTTCCCGATTGCATTGCCAATCACATCACTACCGTCGTCGCCTGAGAGTGTCGCTGCACAGGCGGCCAAGTGATTATCCTTAATCAATATAGCGTCATGCAAACCGTTACGATGATTCACGGCTCCACCACAGCGAGTAGCATATTTCTCGAGCCGACGCCAACCCGGCGTTGTTTTCCGTGTGTCATAAACGGCGACACCAGTGCCTGCGAGCAATTTTACATATTCCGACGTTAGCGTCGCAATGCCGCACATCCGCCCCATAAAATTCAATATAATTCGTTCGGCGGTTAGCATATCGACTGCCAAGGCTGACAACGAGACTGCCGTCGTTCCGGCCTCAACCACATCACCATCTTCCACCAAAATCTCTACTTCACTATCAATACCCATCTCGTCGAAAACTAACTCCGCAATCCGCATACCCGCCACAACACCAGCTTGACGAATTACAATATCAGCAGCACCTAGCTTATCCAGCGGTACGGTCGCCACAGTCGTCCAGTCATATTGATCTGCTAGATCTTCTCGTACCGACAAACGCACCAACTGACGCAAATCATCAATTAACGCAGCAGTCCATTCTTGTTGTATAAACGTCGAACCCATATTTCTGCACCGTCCGTTATGTCATAGAAGCGTCAACATCCATTTTACATCTAGAAGAATCACATACACAATTGCATTGCCATAGATTGGGAACCGTAACAAACTATTTGACATCAATTTCGATAGATTAAGTAGGGGAGATTGCCCTACGGGCAAAACACTATGTGTCAAGCAACCAATTCGTATGATGCCAACAACAATAAAATCATCATTGCGTGCGGAGCGATCGTGTTACTCGCATGTTTAAAACATGACATGCAACTTCAATCACACCGCGACACGTCGATTCCTCGCAATTGGACATTTCAAGTCAATCTAAATGCCGCCACCGCTCGCGAACTTGAAAACCTTCCTCAAATTGGCCCTACCATCGCACAACGAATTATAGAATTCCGCAGTCACTTACCCAATAAACAGTTCGCTCGAATCAACCAACTACAACGTGTTCGTGGAATCGGCAATAAAACATTCAACATCATCGCCCCATTTCTGGTGCTATCGCAACCGGAGTAGGTCTGAGACCAACTAGGGAATTCTCTTGTTGTTGAATAAACCGCGACAGGTTGGCCCCAACGTTTATCACTCGCCGATGCAATATAACGCGTTAAAAGTTCGCAAATAAATACGACCATGTGAAACCGCTGGCGACGCCGACAATGGTTCTTCGAGTTTATTTTGAGCCATCAATTCAAATTCTTTCCCTGGCTTACAAACTGAAACAACGCCGTTTCGTCCACACAGATAGATCTTTCCATCCGCATAAATTGGCGATGCACGATGGCGATCACGATCGGTCCGTTCCTCATAAAACTGCTCGCCCGATTCTTGATCTAACGCAATCAAATTACCGTTCTGTCTACACAGATAAACAATGCCGTCGACCGCGAGTGGACTGGGGACATCGGGCGTGATATGGAATTGCCACTTCACAAATTCTTGTTTTCCTGTAATGTCCCCCTGTCCCGTTGGTTTCAAAGCCAGCGTAATCCCTGCCTTTGCGGACGGGACTACAATCAGCCCCTTAATGGCTAAAGGAGATGAAACAAATCTGAGTGTTGGATCGTAACCAGCCGGAGGGTGCAAACCACCGCAGCGCCAAATCTCATGGCCATCTTTCAAGTCGTGGGCAACGATATAATCCGCTCCGTGCGTCAACAGAAAAGCCCGTTCTTTATCTCGATAAATCGTCGGGGACGCATAGGAATGCTCATTTTCAGCACGAGCGCTACTTGGACGTCCCGTTTCCCAGATTGTTTTACCCGTTTTCTTATCTAACGCAACAACGCGTGCTTCTCGAGTCTGCGCATTGCCGTCGCCGTGAATCAATTGCAAGAATAAACTGTCGCCATCAAGAATCGGGGTCGAAGTCATACCAAACGCAATCTTGAATTTCCCAAATCTATCTTGAACATTGATGCCCCAGACCTCTTTACCACTAAAGTCAAAACAAGCTAATGCGCCATTTGTAAAAAACACCCATACATGCTTTCCATCTGTACATGGAGAAGGGGAGGCTGCATTACCCTCATCACCGCGTACAACTTTATCACCTTGACTCACTTTTCGACGCCACAACTCTTTGCCTCTAGTATTGATCGACAGCAGCACCAAATCATCACCGACGACCGTCGTAACAAATATTTGATCGCCCCAAATACAAGGCGTCGCCCCCCCAGGCCCAGGCAAGGCCAACCGCCATTTAATGTTTTCAGTGGAACTCCAACGCATCGGCAACTCGGTTTCCCCAGACACCCCATCACCGTTGACGCCACGCCACTGGGGCCAGTTCTCGCCGTACGTAGCACTCACGCTACATATAACACAACAAACGACAAACGCTTGAAATATATTGACTATCGATTTGTTACTAAAGCTACCCATTGCTGTTCTCCATCCTGTAAACATCACTTCGAAATCCACGATATACATATTCTCAAATAATCACCTCGAGTTAGAGAAACCGTAACAGTCTCTCTAACTCTAAGCAAGTCTCTTTGTCCATTTCCCATTCGTACGGTTGTCGCCGACGGTCTGTAGAAAACAATCCCTTGCGTTGCATGATATATTTCTCCACGGCCAAGAACCCATCAAGCCCAGCCTGCAATTGCAGGCTGACCAAAGCACACAACGGAAACCAAGCCCGATAGGCTGCGTCAACGTCGTCATTTTCTAGAGCATCCCAAACGCGGATTACTTGCTCGAGAAATTCCATCCCCGGAATCGTACCTGCAATTCCTCGTGCATAACTATCCATTAATGAAATCCCACCGGATCCCTCAAAAATAGCAGCTTGTTCGTGCGTCGCATCACGCAACGCCGACAACTTGGTCCCTAGTGGATTGGCCTCCGGCTTGAACATAATTCGCTCGGAACCATACTTCTCAAATAGAGAGCAACTGACACTCAAAGGAATTTCCGCACCAACATACCCCGAAGCGTCCTGCACGATCACCGGTACGGGTATCGCTTGGACAATCGCCGCAAAATAATCTTCGAGTTCATCTGCCGGTAAAACGCTATTACTTGGAGGGATGGCCATCACCGCATCCGCGCCATAATTCACTGCGGATTTAGCGAATTCGATTGCCTCAGTTTTAGATTCTGCCCCCACGCTCGCTACAAAACATCTATCCCCTCGATCAAATTCCCCCAGCCATTGATGTAGCTGATTTCGTTCACCCGTGGTTAATCGCTGCAATTCGGATACCATGCCCGTACAGAATCCGTCAATTTGCAAACCCAGTGCCCACTGCATCTCCCGCTCTAAGCTAGCGTAGTCCATGGAATCGTCTGCTAAAAATGGTGTATGCACAACTGGTACAACGCCCCTAATCTGTCCTATCATAGATATTAATCTGTCCCAATGATGATACGCATAATTTAATTCCAGCTCCCTTTATAACATTTACAAGCCTCTGCTCACATGAAAATAACAGCCGTCGAAGCAATCATCTGTAACGCCCGCATGCGGAATTGGATTTTCGTCAAGGTGACCACCGACCAACCAGGTCTCATTGGCTGGGGCGAAGCGACACTCGAGTGGCATACCCGCAGCGTCGTAGGCGCTATTGAAGACATCGCGCCGTTACTGATAGGGGAAGATCCTCGCCGGATTGAGCATCTGTGGCAACGCATGTTTCGGCAACACTTCTGGCACGGCAGTGGTATTACTCGCAGTACAGCCATATCTGGTATCGACATTGCACTATGGGACATCGCCGGTAAAATTGCTGACATGCCATGCCATCAACTGTGGGGTGGACCAGTTCGTGATTGGATCCGCACCTATTGCCACCTCGGCGGGGGGCGGATGGAGGATTTTTATGAAATCCCGGCCGCCGACGCGCAAAGATTTGGTGAGTTAGCTTCAGCGGCAGTGGAGCAGGGCTACACTGCCTTCAAAAGTATGGCCGTGCCGCCAACCGCGCCGATTACTGGAACGAAACCAATCCACCGTGCCGTCGCCGCCGTTGCTGCGATGCGTGATGCTGTTGGCGACGATATTGACATTATGGTTGACTGCCATGCTCGACCCTCACCTGCAATGGGACTGCAATTCGCCAAAGCACTTGATGACTTCGGGCTGTATTTTTTCGAAGAACCTTGCTGGCCCGAGCAAATCGATGGGCTGGTTCGCATCACACAATCCACCACCACCCCTATTGCCACAGGCGAACGCATTACATCTCTACCAGATTTCCGCCGCCTTTTTGCAGCTGGCGGATGCGATGTTTGCCAGCCCGATTTGACACATTGTGGTGGTCTCACAGCTGGTCACAAAATAGCAGCCTTAGCCGAAGCCCATCAGATTGCACTCGCGCCCCACAACCCACAGGGGCCCGTATCCACCGCCGCTTCCTTGGAATTTGGATTTTCACAACCCGGCTATATTATTTGTGAATCCGTCCACAACGACGTTCCTTGGCGCGATGATGTTGTCACCGAAGGGCATACATTGCAAGTGGCTGGTCGCATTGTACTGCCCAACACCAAGCCTGGCCTGGGAATTGAAATTAACGAAGAAGAAATAGCCAAACACCCATTCGAGCAGGAGCTGCCGCAAATCGTATTCTATGAAGATGGCAGTGTCGGAGACTGGTAGCAAAACAGATTAACCACTTACGCCTTATCGTCTGCTTCAGCGGGTAAATTTTACTCACCAACACGCCGCTAGTGAACGAATATACCAAAGGTAGGATCGCCTATTGCTGTCCTGTAGTGTTCAACATGGCGATCGTTGCATCGCGAAGTTTTTCCAAACCACCACAGGCAATAATCGAAGCGTCCTCTTGATACAAACCCTTGCCGTAGCTCTCTCGGTTTGGTAGATACCAACACGATGAACCATCAGCCAATGTGCCCACCATCAATGCTAGGGACGGAAAAGCCGCGCGCAAATCAAGCTGCAACATGTTGTACATTTCGCCATTAAACGCCAATAAACAAACGTCGCCTATTCGCCATGCGCGTAACTGATAGTGGAAATAATCGCCTTCTTCGAGTCCTCGAAAACGCGTCAGCTTGCGTTGTAATCGTTCAACCAACGCTCGTTGATCTCGAGCTGCATCATCCCCGTTGGAATCTACACCAGTGGCTAATAAAGCATCCAATTCCTGCTGTGTTTGTTCGCGTGTGCCTAAATCCGTGCGATATTCCAAATCAAAACTAGTTTGTAGTGACTCAAACAGCGACATACTCTGCACTTGTTCTGCCGAAAACGGCTTATAAGACCATGTCCCAATGGTCGCCCCGGATACTACGGCACCATCATAACTAAACTCTGCCGGTTCCACTGGCATGGCAGCCAATGCTTCCAAAGCAGAGAGACCCAATTGCCTACCATTCCTAGCCGCTACGTCAACGTCACCTACGAACCCTTCGCGGGGTCCCACGTCTCCTGACGCGCCTTGAATAAACACAACGGGAATTTTACCCAACGCATGCCGTAGCGTACGCCGCATTGGACCAACATAATCAGGACTAATTAAACGGTTATCCCACGCAAGCGTCGTCGGGTGGCAGGCGTAGTTCACCAACACCGTTTTCACACTGCCCACCAAGTCACATAATCGGATAACCATAACCGTTGAATCAGCAACGCCAAGGGGGTTATACCCACAAACAAAGGAATCACTCGCTTCGTCCCAATAGTCCCGATTTTGCGCGAGCGAACAATGCCCAGTGCTCGTCGTCAACCACATCTCTTCAAGGCTATCTGCTAGTGCTGCAGCGGCAATCGACACCTTCTCGGCGATCTCCGATAAATAGGGCGCTATCAAGTCTCCACCAGGTAATTCCCCCCGACTTGAATCCATCAAACCAGCGGCATGCGTATGCGTAAAATAGATAACGATTTGCTCAGGGCCAAGTCCCGTCAATGTACTTAACGATTGTTTTATCGGCTCGAGGTCCGCTGCCCAGAAAAGGCAATGATCAACCGACAAGACCAGAACGTCCGTAGCGACTGCGACCGCGGCATGTGATCTTAACCACAGTAAATTTGCTTCTAGTGGTTGATGAATTCCGACTGCCTGATCGTGCAGCGCTGCACCCCACATGCGATGATACATATTCTTTGCAGGAGTGATATCTACGGTTACCGCCGCCGCATGACAACGCCCATATTTGAATTTAGAATCGCGCATAAATAATGCCTCAGAAGTATTAAACAACTAAGGCATTATAACTTGATGTTTGTTTGCGGAGTAGCTTAGACCCACTCACCGAAGATGTCATCAGCCATATCATTAATGGCCAGCTCCAAATCTTCGATCTCATCGGCTTCAACACTGTCGTGATTTCCACCAACAAACATTGACAGTCCAATTTCGTTCTCACGAACTCGCATCCATTCGTCGACACCAGCAGCTTCTGGAGCATCAGCAACTACTATGTCAATACTGTCAATTGATGTATCCAACTTTGATTGGGTAGGTGCCATTGGTGTAAATTCACCCTCAGCCGCTTCTCCCATAACTTCACTACGGTTGTTCAGATAATTGATAATCGAGAGTGCATCAAGCGGTGTGATGTACTCGTCTCCGTTCACATCGAGACGGTTGTCATAAGATAACTCTTCGCCCTCCGCCAAACCACGTGAACCGTTGGTGTTCAGGTTATTGATAATATTCAACGCATCGAGCGGAGTCACTGCACCATCTTGGTTGATATCAAACTCACCTTCGGGTTCCGGACCAACCACTACAGTTAATCCGTTGAAGTTAATAAGGTTATGTTCGACGGCTGCGGCGGGATAAATCGTCACCGTATCATGAAGCGGGGATGTATTAGGCACTGGTGAATCGCTACTGACGTCAGCCGGATCCGCTTGTATCGTCGTTGTGCTTTCACTCAATCCTCGGAAAACAACAGTGAAGACCGTCAATGGATTGCTACCGGAGACAGGCGAAAAACCTTGGAATGCTCCCGCTTCGTTAACCAATCCAGGAACTGACAAGTTACCACTGCGACCACTCTGGAAATCTCCTCCAAAGGTCAGGCCATTTAAGACCGCCGGATCACCATTAGGAGCAGGTATCACTAGCAGGGTTTCAGAACCATAAATCAGATCTAGGTAGGCAGCGTATACCCCCTGATCGTCTTCATTTACCACGCCATCATCATTCAAGTCACCATCACGTTCATCCTGAACAGACACCCGAACTTCGATCGGATCACCAACTTCAATTTGAATTAAGTCATCAACCCAACCTCCCTCTCCAACTGTGCCAAATGGCCTAGCTTCAACGATGTATGAGATTTCGTCATCCAAAGGGTTGAAGGGTGGGTCGGCGTTAGTCACTTGAATCGCAACATTACCCGTGTGGGTCTCTCCAGCGTTGTTTACGATGGTATAGGTCAGTTTATCCATCCCATAGAACCCAGCGTCCGGCGTATATTCGATAAAGGGGCGTCCTTCAAATTGTCCCAGAATGCCAGGATGGATGATTGCCGTTCCGTTGTCAGGATCAGCATCTATAGAAAAAATCTGAACCGGACCAGGAGGCTGACCTGAGTGGTCGTTACGTGTCACATCAAACCGGGTGGGGTCGATGGGGTCAACATCACCACCCGTCGCCAGAACATAATCATCAACAGCGAAAATAGACTCAAAGTTAATCGACGGCTGCACGTGTACAATAGTTACTGTAGCAGTGTCTTCGTTACCCACACTGTCTCGAATAGTATAAGTAAAGGTATCGCCGTCGGTAGCACCCTCAAGCGGTTCATATAGAATATAATCATTACCGATGATCGTGACAGTTCCGTCACCACCGTTTGTGCTATCAATATTGGTTGGAGGTGAACTACTTCCAAAATCGCGTCCGTCTGCGTCACAAAAAGCCGCTTCTACGCCAGGCGGCGGGGCCAGAACCCCTACATATAGCCGCACAGGATCACTATCCACTTCGACTTCACAGCGATCATCTTTTGCTACTGGTTGGTCGGACAACACACGAATTACATAATCTTCAACTTCGCCAGCACGCGACGGACCATTGGGCCCAAGTCCACGTTCGTATCCGTAACGGAATCGAGCATAGGTATCGTCGTCCAGTTGAGCATCTGCTGGAACAGGGAAAGTCATCGCATTCACACCAGCCACAACCTCACGGTCTGTGAGGATTTGTTCATCAATATCAAACACGCCGTTGGCATCAAAGTCGATCCATGCCTGAACAACACCGCGTGAGACGTTTGAAGTACTAATTTCAACATCAACACTAGCAACCATGCCAGCGATGAGGTCTGCAGCAAACCTCACACCGTCTTCATCAGCAAGGCCGGAATTATCATCGCCATCGGCAAAGGCACCGCTTTGAGCGGCAACTTCTGAATCCCAGAGCGACCCCATATGAAAGCCTTCGACATACCCATGCGAGGCTGCACCCGCAAGGTCATAGGTATCTGGAGCATCGCCAAAGTCAA
>JABHUV010000290.1 GCA_018658605.1 Planctomycetaceae bacterium
ACCTAAAGACAGCAACGGATACACAAAAGCGAACAGCAGCCGCCAAAACCGCGTTGGACAAGGCACTAGCGGCTGTGAAGAAGGCAGATGCAGCCAAGGATTATTTGGTCGCTGTCGTGTCGACGCCGATTCGCGTAAACGTGGTTGATTCGCCTTTTTCCATAAGTGAAAATTCATCTCAAGTGGCTGCAGGAGGTGAGATGGAAATCAAGTTGTCGATCGAACGTAAATATGGATTCGTCGATCCGGTTGATTTGAGTTTTGTTATTCCTGGCGGTCTGAAAGGCGTCGCAGTGGCTAAGGTCACTATTGCGAAGGACGCATCCGAAGCGACCGTAAAACTGACCGCGGCAGAGGCAGCAACCGCGGGAAAACATGCGATTGAAGTCGCCGGAGCTGGGAAGTTCAATAACGTACCAGTTACAGCAAAGTCAGTACTTAATTTAGAAGTTGTTGCCGCCGCCGAGACACCCGAGGCCGAATAGTATCCGTCGGCTTTATTTATACTATTGAATTATTTAAATATCCGATCATCCAGAACTCGTCAAAGATTGAAATTACAAACATGAAAAATATTATACTTACTCGCTACACCACATTTGTTATTTTAGTTATGGGATGCGTACTCAGTTTAGGAGAATACGTCGTAGCGGCGGACGGAGTCATCGAAAT
This sequence comes from Planctomycetaceae bacterium, assembly GCA_018658605.1. Next base: position 673 of record JABHUV010000290.1, read on the forward strand.
TACCGAAATAAAGCGAAATGATAAGGTAAGTTTTGAGAACGAGATTTTGCCTATCCTGCGTCGCAGCTGTTTGGCATGTCATAACGCGACGGATGCCGAAAGCGACCTCGTCATGGAAACGCCCGCGTCTCTTCTTGCCGGCGGTCTTGATGGTCCTGCTGTTGTTGCTGGAAAAGGTTCTGAAAGTCTTATAATTAAGCTTGCCTCTCGAATGCAAGAATCGTATATGCCACCCGAAGACAATGATGTTGGGGCAAAAAACCTTACGCCGAAGGAACTTGGACTAATTAAACTTTGGATTGACCAAGGAGCAGAAGGTGTAGTTTTAGGGGCACGTGGTCCTGTTAAATGGCAACCTCTGCCAGCTGGTGTCAATCCAATTTATTCGGTGGCCATTAGTGCGGATGGGCAGTTTGCCGCCGCTGGGCGAGCAAATCAAGTATTTATATATCACATTCCATCGCGCACAGAAATCGGTCGTTTGTCCGACCCGGCGATCATGGAATCAGGCGTATATGATTCTCCAGGTGTTGCCTTTATGGACATTGTTCAATCGATTGCTTTTAGTCCTGACGGTTCAATGGTTGCAGCCGGAGGCTTTCGCACGTTAAAGATCTGGCAGCGACAAGATAACCGTGTGGCCGCAACGCTGCCCGCGTTATCAGCTATACCCCTGTCCGTTGCAAAATCCACGGATGATAAAATGCTGGGTGTCGGGTTTGAAGATGGGTCGTTGCAGGTGTTGAGCGTCGCGGATAATAAAGTTGTAGCCACCTCGGCCGCACATGAGGGTGGCGTACGAGGTGTGGCGTTTACTGCAGACGCAAAACAGATAGTTAGCGGAGGAGCCGATCAGACGGTCAAAGTATGGAATGTGGAGGGTCTCGTTGCTGTGCGAACAATCACTACTCCCTCGGCTGTTAATGCGGTTGCGATTGTTAGCGGCGGCGCGTTGTTGGCAAGCGCTGGAGAGGATAATATTGTTCGAATTTGGAGCAAAGGCGCTCCCGCAGTGGAGGATGTGAAAGAGGGGGAGGCAGCTGCCGAAGGTGAGCAACCTTTGAAGGAGCTCAAAGGTCACGCTGCTCGGGTCACTTCATTAGCAGTGTTCTCCAATCAGCCGGAACTATTGGTATCGGGTAGCTCAGATAAGACGGTACGGCTCTGGAATGTTACCACGGGAAAACAGGTTCGTGCTATTACACATGGCGGTGAAGTGACGGATATCGCGGTCAACGCAACTGGTGACAAAATTGCATCAGTGAGCAGTGACAAAACAGCAAAGTTGTGGAACGTTGCCGATGGCAAGGCGATTGCGGCAATGAGTGGCGATTATCGTGCCAAAAGAGATGTGGCGATGATTGCGCGGGCTAGTACGTTGGCCGCCGCTAGGACCGCTTTGGCGAAAAAGGATTTGGACGCGGCTACCGCGCGTAAAAAATCTGAAGATGACAATCTTATTAAAGTCAAAGAAGCACTTGTAAAAGCGGATGAGGCACTTAAAGCTAAAACCGAAGCGGAAGTAAAACCTGTGGCGGACCTCAAGGCCGCGGACGAAGCATTAGCAACGGCGGTAGAAACCAAAACGAATAGTGAAACCGCTAAAAAGACTGCGGAGACCGCTGTCACGGACACTGCAGCGGCCGTGAAGATAGCGCAGGAATCGTTAGCGAAATCAAACGAGGCTCTTAAGGCCGCTGGTGAGGACGAAGAAAAGAAAAAAGTTGCGCAAGAGATGGTAAATAAAGCCACTACCGAATTAGCTACAACGACGGAAATGTCCAAGGCGGCGGTGGAAAACAAAAAGACTGCTGACGCAGCCGCGACCAAGGCGATTGCAGAACATAAGGCTGCTGAGGCCGCCCAGAAAAAGGCTGTCCCTATTGCTCAAAAGGCCAAAGATGAGAAGTCGGCTGCCGAGAGAACTGTGGCCGCGTCGAAGCGCAGTATCACGCGAGCGGAAAAAGCGGTAGCAACTGCGGCCGATTCGATTGTTGGTTATGACACGGCTCATAAAGCCGAAGAGACGGCGGCTAAGTTAGCTAAGGAAGTATCCGATAAAGCAAACGCCGAGTTAGGCAAGGCAGATCAGGGGTATACTAGCGTCAGTTTCACGAGCGATGGGAACCAGGTTGTCGTGGGAGGTTTGGATCATTTTGTAGCGAGTTTTGATACCAGTAACGGTGCTGCGATTTCGGTCTTTCAGGGTAAATCCGCCGTCCAGGCCGTGATAGCACTTGGTGACAACGTAGCAATTTTGAATCAGGACAAGTCCGCCGTAGTATGGTCGACTGTTTCTGAATGGATATTGACAAAAACGATTGATGCTGAGAGTGGAGCAAAGGTTTTCATTGACAGAGTCACCGCGATCGACTTTAGTGCCGATGGTACGTTACTAGCGGCTGGAGGCGGTGAACCGTCCCGCAGTGGAGAATTGAGTATTTTCAACGTTTCCGACGGGAAACTTGTTCAGTCATTCAAGGATCCCCATTCCGATACAATTTTTGCCGCGCGTTTTTCAGTTGATGGGAACTATATTGCAACCTGCGGGGCTGATCGTTTCGTTAAAGTATTCCAAATGTCCGATGGCGAATTTGTGCGTGCATTTGAAGGGCACACACATCACGTGTTGGGTGTAAGTTGGAGTGCCGACGGTCGGCAATTGGCAAGTGCCGGTGCGGACAAGGTGATTAAACTTTGGGACTTCCGAACTGGCGATCAACTACGGACGATCAGCGGTTTCACTAAGGAAGTGACCGCAATTCAATTCGCAGGGTTATCCGTTAATGTCGTCGCATCCTGTGGTGACAAAAACGTACATATAAAACGGGCAGACAACGGTGGCAACGTGCGGGCGTTATCCGGCGCGACAGATTATGTGTACAACGTTGGCGTGAGTGCTGATGGGAAGACAATCGTTGCTGGCGGTCAAGACAGTGTTGTGCGAATTTGGTCGGATGACGGAAAGTCGATCGTTACTTTTGTTGCACCCGTTGTCGACAGTGGCAGTGATAAATAGGTCCGTTGCCTCGCAATCGGTTAGAACTCAATCCGCGTTTTTTATATGCAGGCGTAATTGATTGATTGCTTGCTTAGCCGCTTTTGTGAACAAAATATCGGGATGCCCCGTGAAGTTATATCGTTGCACGTCAGCACCCTTGTCATAGGAAATAACAACTTCAAAGTATGGCACATCTAATTCTGTTTGCTCCGGTAATCGTACGGGACCCAGGACAATGGCATAGGTTGCATCGGTATTTTTTCGGAAATCATCCGCTAGTTTAGTAAGTTCCGCGGCTGTCGTGTGAGGGGAAAATGAAAATTCGGCTGTGGATAAATTAAAACGGGAGGCAACAAGTGCGGGATGAGCAGGGTTGTGTAACATTTTTGCTAACTGGCCCTGTGTGGCGCATTCCCAAGTGGCCACAGAGCACTCGTTTTCCCAGAGAAGTTCACAAACCTTGGCGCCAAGTTCTATCTCGTGACTCGCAAAGACGACGTTCCCAAGTTTTTCGGTGATCTGATCTAACGTAGGTTGTGCCATTAAAAGGCATTTATCTTCGGAGGCAGCCGTGACCTGAATACGTAAAGTGATGGTGGCATGACTGGCGGTAATTCCAACGACGGGTGTGCGATCGCGGTGAAATATTTCTGGAAGTTTCTCTTCTAAATTGCTTTCACCTAAACCAAACGTTTTCAATACATAATGTCGAGTGATCTGTGGGGTGCCCGGTAAATCGTGGTGGATTGCCGGAATGACATGCGAATTGCACATCAGTTTCATTTCAGCGGGAACGCCCGGTAGACAAAATATTCGGGATCTGTGGTTACTAGATGAAACGGTAATGTCGACTCCAGGAGCCGTGCCTTCGGCATTGTGGATTAGTGTCGCCGTTTTGGGGAGCAGTGCTTGTATGCGGTTGTTTGGCGGCATTTCACGTCCACGCCGCCTAAACAAGTTGATGATATGTTGTAATGCCACTTTATTTTCGATAAGCGGTTGTTCGACCGCTCTCGCCAGCGCTTCCCGCGTGAGGTCGTCGGACGTGGGTCCTAAACCTCCGGTTACAATAATGAATTCGGAACGGCGGGTCGCAGTTCGGATGATTTCCGTGATTGCGTTTACGCGGTCGGCAACTGTGCTATGATATTGCACATATAACCCCATATTGGTTAATTGGTGACTCAGCCATCGACTGTTAGTATCAAGTCGTTGTCCGGTGCTCAATTCGTCGCCGATGGCGATGATCTCTGAAGTTTGTTTTGACATCGTTTGCTGGTTTTGTATAGTTGATGATAGGTCGAGTCATGAAAGTCATCGAATTAGATAACAAAATAGTAGAGCATTATAGCGTAGTTGCCATAGAAGAGGCACTACGGAGGTTTTCCGGCGTCGTTGATATCTCGCATATCGAAGCGACTTCTCAAATATTGGTGTATTGCAATGATGATACAATTGACGCCACGGCATTAATCTCAGTTCTTGACGATCAAACGTTGAAATGTTTAACGCCAATAACAGACGCCCAGATACCGGTTGACTTGAGCGGGACGCCTATGAAATGTGGGACTGACGTGCCGGACGCAGCAGGTGTTATTCGACTTACGGTTTCGGGTATGCACTGTGGGGCTTGCGCGGCAATCGTTGAGGGCGCCATCCAGAATATTTCAGGCGTTGATGACGCTGCTGTTAGTTTAGTGACGTCGCAAGCGGTTGTTTTTCATCGCAATGTAAGTTGGACGTCAATCGTCCATGCGCTTGAAAAACGCGGTTATTCGGGAGATTTGATTACGTCTCCACACGACGTGTTACGACGGTTGCGCACGGAAAACACTTCTAAACAACGGACGTGGCTACGGCGTTGGGTAATGTCGGGGGTAGGCGTTGTGTTACTGCTTGCATTAATACCGCTTTCTTTAGGGTCGGAAATCCACTGGTGGCTTGCATTGGCCATAGCAACGGTTGTGCAGGTATTGGTCGGTGGTGTCTATATAAAAAGCGCATCTAAACTAGCGTTAACAGGCGCGTCTAATATGGATACGCTAATTGCGATCGGGACATCAGCCGCGTATTTAGGTGGATTGGTTTTTCAGGAAGCTGGCATTCATTTACTAATGGACGCTCCAATGATATTGACCTTCGTTAGTTTTGGGAAGTGGATTGAGGTGCGAGCGCGTCAAACGACCGTCGCTGAATTATCGAAGGTTGATGTGATGAATTGTCAAACAGCACATTTACTCGTGGGGGCGGAAACACAGGATGTTGCAACTTCAGAACTAGCGCTGGAAAACCGTATTTTGGTTCGACCAGGCGAAGTTGTGCCAACGGATGGAAAAGTTGTTGAGGGAGAATCGACTGTTAATCAGTCATGGTTAACTGGCGAATCAACGCCCCAGGCTGTTGGTGTGGGGGACCGCGTATTTGGAGGCACTATTAACAGACAAGGATTACTGACAATCGAAGTAGATGTCGTTCCGGGAGACAATCGGTTACATAAGATGACGCAAGTCCTCGAAAAAAGTTTGGAAAGTCGAGTACCACTGCAAACGTTAGCCGACAGTATCGTGCATCGTTTTGTACCTTGTTTGTTAGTAATTGGAGTGATCACCTTCGTGGCGTGGGTGGTGATTGGGCGTGGGGTATCCGAGAACTATGTGCAAGATGCCTGGAAGTACACCGTGTCGGTATTAATCGTTGCCTGTCCGTGCGCACTTGGATTGGCGACGCCGGTGGCATTGTTAGTAATGTCGATTCGTAGCGTCGGTGAGGGGGTATTATTCGGAAACCCGTTGGTCATGGAACAAATGGGTAAGATTTCGACTTTGATATTGGACAAAACTGGAACGGTCACAGCAAACGAAATATCGGTTAAGACATTCGAATTTGTTCAACACGATAACTATCCGTCTCAGGAAGAGGTGCTAGGTATGGGCGTGGCTGTTGAAAAACAGTGTAATCATCCTTTAGCTTTGGCGATTGTGGCTTTTGGCGAAGCACAAAGCATTGAGTCAAATGTGGCGAGCGACGTTCAACATGCTTTGGGGGGCGGAGTTTCAGGGTTGGTGAATGGTAAAAGGGTAGCAATCGGAAATAGAGCATTTATACAATCGGAAATTGAATATGACGGTGTATTTAACAAAATTGTCGAAGATAGTAACGGATCCACCTATATTTGTGTGGACAGCAACGTTGTAGGGGTTTTTGACTTTGATGCCGAATTGTTGCCGGATGTAAAAGATGACATTGCTCGAATAAAACTCGACACGAACAGATCGGTAGAGGTTCGATTAGCCACTGGAGATAATCAGCAGGTTGCAGATGACGTTGCTTTAAGGGTAGGCATCGAGTACGTTCATGCGGAGTTAGCACCAGAGGAAAAGGTTAAACTAGTGCTTCACGAGCAATCAGAGGGAAACGTTGTTGCGATGGCCGGTGACGGTGTGAATGATGCGATTGCACTTGTTGCAGCGGACATTGGAATTGCCGTAGCAAGAGGGGCAGATTTGGCGACCGAAGTTGCCGATGTAGTATTACTTAAACCGGGTTTAAGTGGAATTTCGCGAGCAATACGCTTATCCAAACAGACACGAAAGATAATACTACAGAACATTTGTTGGGCGTTTTTGTATAATATAACATTGATTCCGATCGCCGCTGGATGTTTCGCGTCATTTGGTGTTAAGATTAGCCCTTGGTTGGCGGCTGGGGCTATGGCATGCTCGAGCCTGTTTGTAGTATTTAACAGTTTGCGATTACGAATTATCGCTATCGCTTAGAAAACAATTTGCTTAAAGTAATCTATTGGAGACAGTAACAAGTGACCGACACGCCAATTGATGAAGAGGTCTTAAATGACCCAGATCAGACGCGGTTTCATACGCCCGCGGCAGATTCGACGAATGCGAATACTGACGATGATGAGACGTCCGTAGGGACACCCATAGCAAGGGATGAGCAGGCATCGCCCAAGTTGCCCGTTTTAGGCGATTATGTGCTACTTGGAAAAATCGGCGCCGGCGGTATGGGCAAGGTATTTAAAGCGCGACATCGTCGGATGGATCGCATCGTGGCACTTAAGGTATTGCCACCCAATATGATGAAACACCCAGAAGCGGTGTTAAGGTTTCGGCAGGAAGTTAAGGCAGCGGCTCAGTTGTTTCATCCCAACATCGTCACGGCATTTGATGCGGGTGAACAATCGGGTGTGCATTTTTTAGTGATGGAATTTGTGGAAGGGCAGGCGCTCTCCGCGATAGTCAAGGAACATGGACCGTTCAACCTTGATAAAGCAATGGAATATATACAGCAAGCATCTATAGGTTTACAGTATGCTCACGAACGCGGTATGGTTCACCGCGACATAAAACCGAGCAATCTAATGCTCGACGTTGACGGTGAGGTTAAATTGCTAGACATGGGAACGGCTCGGATTGGCAACCAGCCAGAAGAAGATTTGACTAAGAGTGGCGTGATCATGGGTACGGTCAATTACATGTCCCCAGAGCAAGCCAAAGATCCCCATGCGGTAGATCACCGCTGCGATATCTACAGTCTAGGCTGCACTTTCTATTACTTGTTGACCGGCAAGGCGTTATACGATGGAGACATGATTCAAACGCTAATGGCCCATGCAAATAAGCCTATCCCTTCAGTATCTGCTGCAAATCCGGAGATACCCACATGGGTGGATACCGTGTTGTCGCATATGCTCGCGAAAAATCCCGCTCAACGCTATTCGTCGCTATTGGAGTTTCGCAACGAATTACAAGAACTAGCAAGTAAGGATGACGGTCAGGGTCCTAGTTTTACCGAAGAGTTATATCGTGCCAATTTAACTCAGTCATACCCTGTCGGAGTCGATTTTGGTACGGAAAATTGCGCAGTATCGTGGGTTAATACTAAAGGTATTAGCCAACCAATACTTGATGGGGACGGTGACGAGATTACACCGAGCACGGTGTTAATCGTGGACGCGATGGATACAGCCATTGGCAAGGGAGCGGTAGAACGAAGTGGTGAAAATCCAGCATGTGTTGGTGAGGAAATAAAGCGATACGTTGGGCGTGCTAGGTATCCCAGTCCCATTGGAGGGCAGGACTATCCCCCGGCAGTTTTGGCTGGTTTATTGATTGCAAAATTGGCATGTGATGCACAGCGAGTGGTGGGCCAATGCAAGCAGATAGCACTCGCGGTCCCCACTTCGTTTGGGACTGTTTCGCGAGAGACGATGCAACATGCGGTTGAAATTGCGGGGTTAGATCTTGTAGGACTAGTCGATGAATCGGTGGCGAACGCTGTCGCTTTTTACGGCGGTGGTGTGCCGACGGAAGTCGAAAACGTCGTGGTAATAGATCTTGGGGCCGGAAAGCTTGATGTCGCGGCTTTACAGTGCGGGGCGGGAACTTTAACCGTGTTGTCAAGCGGTGGTGATTCGCATTTGGGTGGTGTCAATTTTGACGAGATTCTTGTGGATTTGATAGGTGAAGGTCTCGTGGCAAACTACGGATATGATCCACGCGATCATGAGTTACACTCGCGGCAATTGTTGCGGGGTTGTAAGGGGGCACGGGAGCGACTCAGTGAGGTCGACACAATTAAGCTTCAGGTACAAATTCCCGGTAAGACGACAACGGTTACGCTTGTCCGCTCAAAACTTGAGGAATTGGCGGTTGACCTACTTGAGAGGATTCGTGTTCTTGTTGAGAGAGTAGTTA
>JABHUV010000265.1 GCA_018658605.1 Planctomycetaceae bacterium
CCGTGACAATAAGGTGCTCGAACTTGCAGGGCCTAATACGAAAGTGGTTGACCTCGGTGGCAAGACGGTAATTCCAGGCCTGATTGATTCCCACGTCCATTCCACTGGCGCCGCGGTCTATGAGTATGACCACCCCGTACCGGTAATGAATACGATTGCGGATGTGTTGGCGCACGTGAAACAGCGGGCAGAAACATTGGAGGATGGTCAGTGGATTCGATTGAGCCAAGTATTTATCACGCGTTTGGCTGATCAACGCTTTCCGACGCGACAGGAGCTCGACTCTGTTGCTCCGAATAACCCGGTAGTATTTAGGACTGGTCCTGACCAAGCATTGAATAGTCTCGCACTTAAATTGTCAGGTATCGATAAGGGGACGATCTTCCCAGCGGGTCGCGTAGGAGTTATTGAAAAAGACCCCCTGACGGGCGAGTTAACGGGCATTATTCGAAATGCTGGATCGTTGATTAAGTATAAGTCGGCTGAGCGTAATCCCGAGTTTGCGGACCGCCAAACAGAATTAAAAAAACTCATCGCCAATTACAACTCGGTGGGCATTACAAGTATTTCGGATCGCAATGCATCAGATTCTGCGGTGAATCAGTGGAGAACTTTGAAGGATGAGGGTGGCCTGAATGTGCGTGTCTTTTTGTATTATTCGTTGAATGCGAATGTGCCGCTATCGGATGTTGACGCGCGTATCAAAAAAGCGATCAGTGACCCGCTTCATGAATATAACAACATGCTGTGGCTGCGTGGCATTAAGGTGTTTTTAGATGGTGGCATGTTGACCGGCAGCGCCTATATGAACGAGCCTTGGGGCGTCAGTAAAATTTATTCCATCACCGATCCTGAATATAGAGGAACTCGGTACATTGATCCTGAACGACTTTATCAGGTGAGCATGCGTGTGCTTGACGCCGGATTGCAAATGACAGCTCATAGCGTTGGCGACGGGGCAGTCAGTACGTTAGTTCAGGCTTACGCAGCGATAGACGCGAACGATTTTAGGGTTGCAGCAGCTCGCCCTTGTATTACGCACTGTAACTTTATGAGTCGGGAATCCATTAAGGAGATGGCACGGCTCGGTATCGTTGCGGACTTGCAACCGGCCTGGCTTTACATGGACGGGAAAACGTTGCTAAAGCAGTTTGGGCAAAAACGCACTGAGTACTTCCAGCCCTACCGTTCTCTTTTTGATCGTGGCGTGGTCGTTGGCGGTGGATCGGATCACATGCAGAAAATTGGAAGCTTTCGTAGTGTGAATCCTTACAACCCATTTCTTGGAATGTGGATTACACTACAGCGGCAACCGCGCAACATGGAAGGAACATTGCACGCTGAGCAGCGACTCAAACGGCACGAAGCTTTACGGTTGTATACAATTAACAATGCCTATCTGACTTTTGAAGAGAAAGTCAAGGGGTCGTTAGAGGTGGGTAAGTTGGCGGATTTCGTAATCATCGATAGAGATATCCTTAAAGTTGAATTAGATGCTATAAAGGATATTCAAGTCTTAAGAACATACATCGGGGGTCGTTTGGTATACGCGGCGAGGGAATAATAGGTGGGTGTGCTTCGTTCGCGCGAAGGATGCGTTTACAATGAAAAAAGGGAAACAGGGGTTTAGGTGTTAATATGCAACGACGAGAATTTGCGTTAGGCGGTAGTGCATCGATTTTGGGTCTTTTCGGGCATTATTCAATGGCGGATACAGCGATTACCGCGGTCACTGAGGATGGTATCGATTGGTATAACGTTCAGGAATGGGGCGTTGAGGGCCGTGGATTCAACGAGACGAAAAGCTATTTTGATCGTTTGCCTGCCAAAGCTGAAGGCGTTGTTCGCAAGGCGGTGTGGAGTTTAAGCTTGCACAGCGCAGGTATGTCATCTCGTTTTAATACAGATAGCGTTGATTTGCATGTGCGCTACCGCTTGAAATCGGGTAACGTTGCGATGCCACACATGCCTGCCACTGGAGTGAGTGGCGTAGATCTTTATGGAACCAATTCAGAGGGAGAGGATCGTTGGATTAGTGTTTCACGCCCAAATACTCAAGACGTGAACTACAAATGGGCCACGGGTATCGACGCACCCGGGCACAACGGTCGCCGCTACACAGCGTATTTGCCGTTATACAACGGCGTTGAGAAATTGGAAGTCGGCGTTCGTTCGGGAAGTCATTTTGCTCCCATTGCACCCCGCGCCAAGGGCACCGTGGTGTTCTACGGTACTTCGATTATGCACGGTGCGTGCGCATCGAGACCTGGGATGGCGTTGCCTGCAATCTTGGGCCGATGGTACAACCGCCCTGTTATTAACCTTGGGTTTTCCGGTAACGGGATGCTTGAATTAGAATTGGCGGATTTGCTCGGAGAATTGGATGCGAGCGTCTACTGTATCGATTGTCTACCAAATCTTGTGCCAGACTTAGTGAAACAGCGAACGATTCCGTTTTTCCAAAGACTACGCAAGTACAAACCAGACACACCAATTTTGATGGTGGAAGACCGCTCGTATACAAACTCAACTTTTTACAAGCGGTCGCGAGAGCGGCACGCGGGCAGTCGCGGAGCGTTCCGTTCCGGTTACGACACGCTGAAAAAAGCCGGCGATAAAAACTTGTATTATCTGAAGGGCAAAGATTTACTTGGCAGTGACGGCGAAGCCGCAACAGACGGTTCTCATCCCAATGATCTAGGCTTTATGCGATATGCTGAGCAATACAAAGTCGCATTAGATCAGATCATTTAATAGCCTTACGCACTGTCCTAGCCCAAAATTCGGAATGAATTTCGGTTCACGCAAATGAAAACGAACAAGAGAACAACTCAAACAACGGTTTGGATCTGTGTGATGGTTTGTAGTTGTAGTTCGTTTGCTGGCGAGGGCATCGACTTCTTTGAGGCGAAGATTCGTCCGTTATTGGCGCAGCATTGCTACGAGTGTCACAGCGGTAAGGGAGGTGTAGTAGAGTCTGGGTTGGACATGGATACGCGTTCTGGGTTGCTCGGGGGTGGAGACCGTGGAGTTGCTGTTGTGGTGGGCAAGCCGGAAGAAAGCCCTTTAATGAAGGCGTTAAATTATCGCCTCGATGACTTGGAAATGCCCCCAGATGGTAAGTTATCACAACGAGATAGGGATCTAATCTCGCACTGGATTCGCACCGGGGCCACGATGCCCAAGGGCGATGCCACGGATGCTGTGGACGATCTCGAAGCGTTCATTGACATGACCGCCGCTCGGACGCATTGGGCCTTTCAACCTCTCAAACCAGTCTCCACTCGAGTTGACCGTAAGTCGCTGATGAACCCGATTGACCGTTGGATATTGCACTATCAGAAAAAAAATCGGTTGCAAAGTACCGGAGTCGCCTTGCCCGAACAGTTGATAAGGCGGTTGAGTTTCAATCTAACAGGCTTGGCTCCCGAATGGCAGGACGTGGCTGCGTTTGCTGCCAATCCAAGCGAGGTTCAGTATGATAATTTGGTAAATAAATATTTGTCCTCTTCTGCATATGGGGAGCGTTGGGCAAGGCACTGGTTGGATCTGGTGCGTTATACGGACACGACGGCGAGTTGGTTAGAAAGTACTGCGGGTTCGTTTCGATATCGCGATTGGGTTGTTTTGGCTCTCAACGATGATGTCCCCTACGACCGGTTTGTTAAATTGCAATTTGCAGCCGACTTAATGAACGACAGTGCGCCCGGGGATGTTGCCGCGCTCGGTTTAGTCGGCTTAAGCCCCACGTACTGGAAGGAGCCTCGCCTGGCTCCACTTGTGATCAAGACGGTCGTGGCGGAAGAGTGGGAAGAGCGTATCGACATGGTTGGAAGAACTTTTCTAGGGTTGTCGTTAGCTTGTGCCCGATGCCACAACCACAAGATGGATCCAATTACGCAACACGATTATTATGCGTTAGCAGGTGTGTTTGCGAGCAGTCGGATTTTGGATATTCCACTCGTGGGCCCCGACAAGCAGGCGATTGTACGAGCGGCTATTAAGGAGGCGGCGGCAATTCGCGTTAAGATTCAACGACAAAAGGTTTTGAAAGAAGGAGCTAAAGATAAAGAGGCGCATGCCAAGCAGATCTTGAAATTACAGGCGGAGTTAAAGATTGTGTCGGAAACAACCGCTCAGTTCGATGCCCCACGAGTAATGGCTGTCGTGGAGGACAGTATTTCGGTAATAGCAGACGGTCCGGATTTGACTAAAGTTGTTTACACTCCGAACCATGCTATTGACGTCGCCATTCAGTTTCGTGGCAATCCAGCAACACTTGGGGAGGTCGTGCCGCGACGATTCATTGAGTTGATGGATCCTCAAAAAACACCGTTCTCTAATGGTAGTGGGCGGTTGGAATTAGCCGAATCGTTGGTGTCCAAGTCGGAAGGATTGTTTGCGAGGGTGATAGTCAATCGCGTTTGGCGCCACCATTTTGGTAAAGGCATCGTCGCGACTCCAAGTAATTTTGGTTTGCAAGGCGCCGTTCCTAGCCATCCGGAGTTACTGGAAACATTGGCCTTGGGGCTTATTGAAAACAAGTGGTCGTTGAAATGGTTGCAGCGTGTCATTGTAACGAGTCGCACGTTTCGACAGAGTTGTCGAGTAGATGAAGCAACGATTGCTAGGGATCCAAGCAATCGCTGGTACGGGCGAATGAATCGACGGCAGCATGACATTGAGGCATGGCGTGATTCAATGTTGCAAGTCACGGGTTTGCTTGATTTTAGTATCGGTGGAGAACCGTCGCTTCTTTCTGACCCGGATAACAACCGGCGGACATTGTATGCGACGGTCAAACGACGGGAATTAGACGAGGTCCTGAAGATGTTTGGATTTCCGGAACCGACGGCGCACAGTCCCAAACGAGATGAGATGAATACACCGCTACAGCAACTCTATTCCCTCAATAGCGCGTTTATTTGGAAATGTGCTAATCATTTTGCATCTTCCTACGCAGATCAACAGAATGAAGATCTTAAACTAGTTGTGGCAGAGTTGTATCGCAAGGTTTATTCACGAGAAGTGACACCCTACGAAAGTAGCGTTGCGCTTGATTACCTCGAAAAAACTGGTTCCGACGGTTTGCGGCGGTATATACATGCGCTGTTGATATCCAATGAATTTGCGTTCTTGGATTGACATTAGGTGTTTTTTGTTTGAGTGGCCAAATTATATTTTACACAACGTGATAACCAGAACTAAATAGACATGTCCATTGTAAAAAATATCGACAGGCGGGCGGCGATCTC
>JABHUV010000259.1 GCA_018658605.1 Planctomycetaceae bacterium
GCAAGTGCTAATGCGTATGACAGAAAGATTGTGTTGCGAGCGGGTACGTACGTAATTGGAATATCGGATCCAATTTGGGAAACGTCATCATGCTTGGGAACCTCGATATCAGCGGTTAACGCAGACTGCCCGAAGAGGGATAAGTCGATATTAACAATGCAGTGTTCTGTAACGTCCGCCTGTTTAGCAATCATTTTTGCTTGGTTAATTTCGTGACTATGGTTTTGTCCATAAAGGAAACTGAGCGCCACGACGTCGAATTCTTGTTCTAGTGCAATTGCTAACACGGTTGTTGAATCAAGTCCACCGCTCAGCAGAACCACTGCGGGTGGGCGTTTATTTGTGAGAGTGGTCATGCGGCTAATATATTAAGGCGTTAAATAGGGAAACTCGCGTTTTAAGCTCCGCGAATTTCCATATTATAGATTAATCACGGCAATTGGGGCAGATGTAGTTTCGATCGTTAAAGATAACCAAAACTCCACAATTATATTTAGTGCTTGCTAATATTGCTATAAAAGGACTATAAATAACCGAGATGACGAACTGTAGATTTTGAAAGGTCGGAAGCAATGAAGATGCTCACAATAATAAGTTCACTTGGTGCACTTGAAATAAGTCTAATTTGCATCGTCGCATTCGTGGTGGTGCTATTCTTAATCGTTTTAGTGGTGGTCTGGAATGGTTACAACCGTCTAGTGCGTCTTAGCGAATTGACAGATAAGGGATTTTCGGACATCAACGTGTTTTGCAAACGACGGTACGACCTGATCCCTAATTTGATAGCGATCGCGAAAAAATATATGTCTCACGAAAGTGGCACTTTGGAGGCGGTCGTCCAGGCGCGTAATCAGGCCCAAGGCGCGCTTCAAGGCGCAGCGATTAAACCGAGCGATGCCGGCGCGGTCCAGGCTTTCGTCGGTGCCGAACAGACGCTAACCGGAACTCTGGGGCGAATGTTTGCCTTGGCAGAGGACTATCCGGACCTCAAGGCAAATACGAATATGTTGAATATTCAAGAGGAGCTTTCAAATACCGAGGATGGAATCGCACGGGCGAGAGAAAGCTATAATAACAAAGTCACCAATTTCAATATCCACCGAAAATCCATTCCAACTATTTTATACGCTGGAATGGTTGGGTTCGGCACTGACCGCGACTTACTAGAGTTCGACGACCAGGCCCAAATAGAACATGCCCCTGACGTGGGCGCATTGTTCGATAGTTAGTCATCGCTGTACATTGCGACCATATTAGCTAACAGCTCAATCATTACTTTGCGGCAAGCTTCAGGGTGAAGTATTTCGGCATTCGCACAAAATCCCAAAACTCTCGGAATTACTTCCATGTCATGGTGAGCCGGGACCCTGAGTAAGGCTCCGCCATCGGGGAGTATTTCCAGTTTCTGTCGGGGATGCCACGGTTCCTCAGCAACCCACTTGGCTGCGGCATTCGTTAGTCGGATTTCATAAACGGTCGTCCCTTCGTTGGCAAAAATCCCGATTCCCGAATCAAGGTAATTATGAAAGTCCTCGTCTGTCGGTGAAAAATAATCATCTAACGCTTCGGTAACCGATATTCGATCTAACTTCCAATGCCGAGGGTTGGCATCCGTATTATTTTCATGCGCGATCACATAGAGGCTAGAGTTATAGAATACGATTGCCCTTGGGGCTATGCGCCGGGCACTCGCTTCGTTTTGTAGAGACGAATATTCGATGCGGCACCAACGATGCTGGACGACGCACCGTTCAAGAGTTTTGAGAAAGCCCTGGTGGTTGGCGTAGGTTTTAGAGGGTGTCCCAGTGATAAACAGTGTTTGACGGCATCGCTGGTAATGTTGCCAAACACTGTCAGGGACTTCATCCTGAACTCGCTTCCAGAACGAATTAATTCCTTGTCCGATGAATGTTCCACTGAGGGGTGCAAGAAGTTCGCGCCCCAATGAAAGCGCAACAAGCTCAGTGGCGGTCGCTGTAATCGTATAAGCCTGCTTGGCGTTAGGTCCAAGTTTCCAAACTTTGCCGCGCTGGAGTTCATCATTAACAATATCGATACCTGCAGATTGCAGGGCCTCGATATCACGGCGTAGGGTGCGCGTATGCAGAGAGGATAACCCTAAATCCTCAACCAAGCTGTCTCGCAATTCCACCAGCGTACTACCGAAACGGGTTCGTTCTAATGCCTGGAGTAATTTGTGTTGTCGAATTAGCTGTTCGTTTCGTGCCACGACGATAAACCGTTAAACTATGTTAAGCTGAGCTAACATTCCTAAATTGCCGCCCAATTTATTGGTTGTTCTATATTGAGCAAAGGTAATTCGCATGCAATGGCTTCTGAATATTTCTGGGAAGCGCCTGTATTGAAAACGACGATATTGTCATTCGCGGATATAGTTCCATCGTCGAGACATTGCTGCACCGCTGCGAAGCAGGCTCCGGTTTCTGGACAAACACTAATGCCCTCCGTTGCCGTTGCTCGTGACATCCACGGTAGGATAGCATCTTCGTCCACCGCGACGGCAGTTCCACCACTTTGCCTAATTGCATCGAGAATCATGAAGTCGCCTACGGCGCCAGGCACACGAATTCCACGCGCGATGGTTTCCGCGCTTTGGACCGGGGTTGCATGCCTTTGCCCGCTATCATACGCATTGACTATTGGTGAACAACCTGTGCTCTGTACGGAGATCATACGAGGCATTACGGGGGAATCTAACCAGCCCATTTCGCGAAGTTCATTAAAGGCCTTCCACATCCCGATCAGACCAGTTCCGCCTCCGGTGGGATAAAAAATTACATCGGGCAATTTCCAGTCGAATTGTTCCGCAAGTTCCAATCCCATCGTCTTTTTACCTTCGATGCGATATGGCTCTTTGAGCGTTGAAAGATCAAACCACCCCATTTCGTCTTTGCCCTTATTCACAACACTACCACAATCGTTAATTAAACCGTTTACGAGAAACGCATGGGCTCCGGCGGCAACTGCTTCGTATTGATTAATGATTGGAGTATCCTGTGGCATAAAAACGTAGCACTGCATTCCCGCACGGGCCGCGTAAGCAGCGGCGGCGCCACCGGCATTTCCAGCTGTTGGGAGGGCTACCGTTTTAACCCCGAAATGATTCGCCATTGTGATTGCCAACGCCATTCCACGACTCTTAAAGCTGCCGGTGGGCAGTTGGGATTCATCTTTGACGCTGAGGTGATTTAGTCCCATTTCGCCGCCAAGCCGTGGGCAGGGTAGAACGGGAGTCATACCTTCACCAAGTGACACGATCTTGCTGGGTTCATAAGCTGGCAACAACTCGGCATAACGCCAAATTGTGGGCGGGCGACTTAGCAAAACTTGTTTGCTAAGGGACTTATTGATTTGCTCTAAATCGTAGCGCACCCAAATTGGTCGTTCATGATGGAGCGTATGGACGATCTCCGGAGGAAGATGTTCGCCATCGATGGCGCCTTCTAAGTGAGAAACGAAGTTATTAGTCACCGTGGCGGTCATAATATTCCTTTACTTAGCGTATCTAGTTTACCGAATAATTTGAGATTCTCGGGAAATCGGCTAACCCAGGAAACTTGCGACTTTTGTATAGGCTGCAAATCCGCCAGCGATCAGTAATCCAATGGCGGAAATAACGAGCAAAATATCCGATTTTCGCGAAGGTTGGAGGCGATTATCACAGAATTTGTAGCGGAAATAAATAGCCGCTCCGCCGAGAATTGGCAACATGATAGATTGCATGACGCCACTCATAATGATAGCGACTACTGGTTTTACACCCAAGATGTAGGTGATGCCGCAGATAGCCGGTAATATTGCACACATCCATTTAACACACCGACCGTAGGAATCGTCACTGTTTTTTATCCAACCGAGTGTTCGTAAGACGTCAGAAAGCATACGTGCATTGCCGGCTGTAGCTACGAAAAACGTTGAATAGAGAACAGCGATCGCACCAAACAAGAAAATAAACTGTGCGGTGGGTCCGAATACTGGACGATACATGACGCTCAGGGAGCGAACCATGTCATCTCCCGCCGGTATAAGTTCGATACGACCTAAAATCGCGGCCCCTAATAGAAAGAATGCCACCGTGGCAAATGTATAGACGGCCGCAGAGCACCACGCATCCCACTTCATAACGCGGATCCAACCGCGTGCGCGCGACGCCCAATCTTCGCTGTCATCTCGCACACCGGTGAAGCTTGCATAACCGTGCTCCATACACCAATAAGGGTAAGCGATGAGTTCTGCAGCCCCAACACCGATGATTCCAAAGGTTGCTAATGCAAAACCCAAACTCTCGGTCCATTGCCCAGGCCCCAATCCGAAACTTAGCCCATCCTTGATATCAGCCCACTGAATCTTCCATGCGATGGCCGAATCCATAGTTTGCAAACCAAATACATTTGCTATCGTTACCAACGTGAATAACGCGACCATAACAGTGGAAAACGTTTGAATAAAAGTATACCGGCCGATTACCAGCAGCGCCATCGTTCCTAGGGTTAAGCCGGCAGCGTACCAATTATGGTCGTTCGAGGAATGAATGGCGGGCCTAGTTAATGCGGAGTTGTAGTACTGCATGAACGACGCAACCGTTGCTTGGTGTTGTGTAATTTCTTCCCGAGTATTATCGCGAAGATAGCCATCGATGGATAACGATAATTCTGTACGCAGGCCGGCTATTGCAGGAGATTCGTTCGGTTTACTTGTTCCGATCTTCGTCCGAGACAACTCTTCCGTTAGTTGCCGCAAGCGGGGATCGGGCAGTAATTGCTCTACGATACAGCGCTCTGCGAGAGATAAATCGGACTCCAACAATGGTTTCAAAAGTAGTCTAACATTTTCGGGATTAGGGAGTGATCCGGTATTAACAGGTTTTAATTTCGAAAAGGCAATTGCTGAAGCTATCTCATTATCGATGATCTGTTTTTGCAATATTTTACGAGTATCTGAGTCAGAGGTGATAGAGTGTTGCGCGCGGCTAACCTCCAATACAGTTTCAGCCTCACGAAATTCGTTGTGATCGATTCCGTATTCAGTAATGGGCATAGAAATGGAGAGCGCCTGACCAACACCACCAACGATCCCACCAAGTTGGCCCATGATAAAAATGAACATGATAAACCAATACCATATAAACCAATTGCCGCGTCCCAATCGCGGACCGGGTAGCTTGGATAGCCCCTTAATGGACGTTATGCCTGTTGTTATCGTAAATCGCCCGAGCTCTATTTGTACGAAAACTTTAATTAAACAGCCGATGATGATTAACCAAAGTAACGCAAAACCACCTTTAGCGCCTGTAGTCGTAGTAGCAATAAGTTCCCCGGAGCCGACGATTGAGCCCGCGATGATCAAGCCTGGTCCAAGTTTACTAAGAATTCCACGGACTGAAGTGGGAGGTGTCGCCACAGCGGCATCTTTCTTGTCGAGTTCAGACATTTTTGCTCCGGACGGAGTTATCGGGTGGTAACATGTGATCTAACGTAAGTGAGTCAGGTGCCTAATAACATAACAACCATTAAGCATAACAGTTCACTCAGCGAGTTTCACGCCCTACCGACACAATTTTAATCGACGATTTCAGCTTTCCGAGTATGGAGACAGTTCGCCGTTGGGTACCACGCTGAAGATAAAGACTAGGGAATAATCGGAGAATGCTTGCTCCGCTCTAGCGGCTGCGGATCCCTGAGAATCGAGGGTATTGGTGGCGCCGTTTGCGTTGATTGGATATCTGACGTTAGTCGAGATTTGTCGAGTTCAAATGCACTGTTTGCCCGTCCGATTGACGGATGTTCCCGTTCTACTATTCCACCGAGTACTTCATACGCATCGTCGGCGGGAATAACCGGTAAAGAACAGCCAACAACAAAACATATCGTCGCTATTGTTGTTGAACTGAGTACTAGTTTGGCACGACTGCGTAGGGTAGGCATTTGATAACTCCATCTCAATTTCGAATGTATTAGTAATCGGTGGAGTTAGGCGATTAATTAAATTTAATGGAAATAATTTCTAGAATTTAAATCCCTAAGGCGGACAAAATACGCGGGTCCGAGAGTTTATCGGCTATGAGGTCGACATCGTCGTAACTTTGGCCGAGGTTATGCGAGGCGGGAACCGCCACGGTAAATGCTCCTGCAGCGATTGCGGCGCGGCAGCCATTTTCACTGTCTTCCAAGACTAACATTGTTGTCGGATCGATTTTGAGTAATTCAGCAACCTTCAAATAGGCGTCAGGTGCGGGTTTCCCGTTCACAATCTGGTCCCCCCCCACGATTACCTCAAATTGCTCCAGGTAGCCGAAACGTCCAATCAAGTCTGCTGCATAATTCGCACTACTAGACGTACAGATGGCTCGGGGTATTTCTGCTTCTATGAGGCGCTGTAGCAATCCCTCGAATCCTGGCATAAATGCCAATATCGAATCCAACACTAGATCAAAATGACGGTCTAGATCCATTCTAATTTGGGTGACACTATCAGTAAGTGAATGGTAATCCTTTAGTATTTGCGTCGAAACATCACTCGGTTGTCCCATTATCTGACCGACTATCTCGGGCGTTTGTTTTTTTCCCAATGGCGCTAGCAATTGGTTAGTCGCCTCTAGGAATATATCTTCAGTGTTGAAGATCAATCCATCAAGGTCGAAAACGACAGTCGTTGGTGTGGGTCGCTTATGATGTGTATATGTTGAATCGGATGCGTTCACGGAGTCTTTTCTCTAATGAATGTTTCAATATTTGCCTCTAGGATTGGTAATGGGACCGCACCGTACCGAAGGACTGCGTCGTGGAATTCTCGAATGTCGAAGCGTGGGCCTAGCTGCTCTGAGGCTTTTTGGCGCAGTTCGCGAATTTTGAGTTCTCCCATTTTATACGCGAGTGCTTGTCCTGGCCAAGATATATACCGATCGATTTCCGCTACTATGTTGTGTCGCGAGAGTGACGTATTTTCAAGCATATAGTCAATTGCCTGTTTCCGACTCCACCCTTGATAGTGAATACCCGTATCGACCACGAGACGGCAGGCACGCCACATTTCATAACTAAGTCGTCCAAAATTACTATAAGGGTCTGTGTAGAATCCTACTTCCAGACCGAGTCGTTCGGCGTATAAAGCCCAGCCTTCAACGAAGGCAGTAAAACCGCTGTATTTGCGAAACGCTGGAATATCCGTTAGCTCCTGCTGCAGCGCAATTTGCAGGTGATGTCCTGGCACTGCTTCGTGCAGACTCAACGCCTCTAATTCATACAACGGTCGGCTCTTGAGGTTGTAAGTATTGAGGAAGTATTGCCCGGCAAGCTTTCCACTGGCAGGGGGCGGCTGATAGTAGGCGGTCGTTGTCTTAGGTGCGATATAGGCCGGAATTATCTTCAGGCCGTAAGGGTTTCGTGGAAGATTCAGAAAAAGCTTAGGCAATTCCCCATCCATTCGCTTGAGGATATAAGCTGTTTCTTTTAAATAGTCTCTAGCGTTAGTGGGATAAAATCTTGGATCCGACCGGAGGAATTGCAGGAAATCAGCAAAACCACCGTCAAATTCAACTTGGTCGATAATCTGGAGCATCTCACTTTTAATACGGGCGACTTCGGTTAATCCGATCTGATGTACCTCCTCCGGCGAAACGTCGAGCGTGGTGAAATGGCGGACGCGATAGCGATAAAACGCGCGGCCATTGGGCAAAGCGGACGCCCCAATCGTTCCTCGCGCCGCAGGAATATATGAACGCTGCATGAAATCATGGAATCGTTTATAAGCTGGGACGACGGTGTTCGTAATGCTTTCCACCGCCCGTTTCCGGAGTTGTTGTTTTTCGTCGTCGGGTAGTGTTCCTGTAAAATTGAGAAACGGTGTATACATTAAACTTTTCGTCACGTCCTGAACGATATGCGCTGTTATCGTTTCTTGATACCCTTGCAGAACAACCGAGGGCAACACATTGCCGGTTAAAATTCCCTCAGCCAATAGTTCAATATGTTGGTCAGTGTAATCGCCAAATTTGTCCAAGCGATCGATATAGTTCCGATAGTCTTGAGTAGTCTTAAAAGCTAGAGATTTATGCAGTTCGGCGAACTCCATATGGAATCCTGATCGATTCGATATTGGGATTAAATGACTTTGGTACTTGAACTCTTGGGCGTCGTCGATCAACAACCGCTTTAATATGGCCAAATTCGTTTGGTTGGCGTGAGATAGTTCGACGGGGTCAATCTCAGATAACCTAGACAGTATTTGTGCTGAGTCTGTAACGCGTTTTAGATGGCGCGATATGGAGACATCGGGTAGGTCATTAGCACTACCCTTGTCGCCTAATGAAGCCGCTAAAAATGGATTATTTTTGAGCGTTCGCTCCCAGTGCGTGTCGACTAACTTTTCAAATGCCACATCTGAGCGGGAAGGTTCAGCCGCGTGTATATGGTTGCTAAAAAGCGTCAGTACACAAAGCACACGTAATATAGTAAAAATGTCCATGACTAGGAAACGCCTACAGATGCAGATATATTATTGGCAGATTGAAAAATCATCCATGTTTGTTATAACGTAGCAGATACTAGCCGACTCTTCACCCACATGCAAGGATGTGGACCGGCTGCACTATCCATATATTGATGTATGAAAATCAAACGAGTATCGGAGGGTGAATGATGACAGAGGCAACCACTAGCGGAGCGGAACGCAAAGCGGCCATTCGAACGATCGCTTTCGCAAACCGTCGGGATCAAGATGATAAAGATAATTTGAGTCGCGTAATCATGCGCACTTTTATGGAGTTACCGGAATATGCCAATGCGCAAACCGTGATGTTTTATGTAGACGTACGAGCAGAAGTACGTACCCGTTACGACCTGCCAACTGCAATTCAACAAGGAAAGAAAGTTGTCGTTCCTTGGTGTAATGACGATGGAGAATTGGAGTTGTTCCATCTGGAATCGATGGACGAATTGGAAATCGGTATGTATAAAATTTTAGAGCCAGCCGCTCATCTACGCGATATCGCGTCAAAAAAGGTGGAGGTAACGGAATTGGATCTAATAATGGTTCCGGGTGTAGGTTTCGATTCTCGCGGTGGTCGCACAGGTATGGGAAAAGGCTATTATGACAAATGTCTGGAACATGCGCGAGGTGATGCGGCGATTATAGCAGTCTGCTTCGAATGCCAGATGTTCACAGAGATTCCTGTACAATCGCACGACATTTATATGGACAAGGTGATTACCGAAACGACAACCTACGCGGGGATCGGTCGTTCCGAGGGTACCGACGATTAATAACAGTCTCGCGACGATTAAATTATACCTAACATAGTATTATCGTTTAGAAAGACCTGTAAATTGGAAAATCCGAACCAAGTTATGGAATGTGAAATTGAGGACACGTACGCAGAGGCCTTTAAGGGAATCTATGCCGAGGTGTTGATCACCGCTCGCGACCGTTTATGGCTTGATAGAGCGGTTAACGCTTGTACAGGGCACGCTTCAAGCACCATCATGTGTGACTGTGAGGCCGGAATCGATCGGTATGTGGACGAATCACTTACGCCAGATCATCGCGTCGGAGCGATAGTGCAATTTCATGTCCCAAAATTCAAACGGGACCGCGAGCGGCACCTTGAAAAAGTACTGATTGCACGGCTTAGCCAAAACGTATTAACATGTCCCACAGCCCGGGTGTTCAATCTTATCGATGAGGGGAGCTACTTTACCGTCGGTAAAAAGATTGCGTTCTTCGGTGACGGATATCAATATCGAGCAGAACGATTCAATCGGAAGTTGTGGGTTATTCCAATCATGGGAGGCGAATTCGAGCTTTCGAGAAGATTCGGGTTTCGTGAAGGAGTGATGGGGGGCAACCTATGGTTCATGGGAGAAACTGTCGATGCGGCGATTGCTGCAGCGAGCACCGCAGCAACAGCAGCGGACGCAACACCCGGCGTGGTAACGACGTTCCCGGGTGGCGTAGCGTCAAGTGCTAGTAAAGCAGGCAGCAAATACAAGTTTTTAATCGCAAGTACTTTTGAAAAATATTGCCCTACGCTGCGAGAGCAACTTGGTGAACAAAGTGGAGTTCCAAAAGGCGTAAAATCAATTATGGAAATAATCGTCAATGGTGCGTCACTGGAAGTCGTTGCAAATGCCACATATGCAGCCATCGACGCCGCCAAGTCAACCCCCGGATTAAAATTGATAACGGCTGGAAACTACAACGGTCGCCTCGGTAAATCGTTTATCTATCTAAAACCAGGGCTTCATTAGTAAAAACAAACAGGGACAGGGACGCCGGTAAATTTAGATCACGTACCATCACAGCGCGACATTCTAGCGCAAGTCATAATTTATTTGGATCGGTGTCGCGCAGATCTTGGCAATAATATATTTGACGAGCTATCTCTCGAAATCCA
The DNA here is from genome assembly GCA_018658605.1 of Planctomycetaceae bacterium. The sequence goes on from JABHUV010000259.1 coordinate 10,412, forward strand.
AGTTTAGGATAAAGCGATTTCCCGGCCGCATTTTGTTCGAGTGTTTCAATCCTTGCTAATTCCATGTCCTCACTTGTCATTTCATCAATCGCAGCTTGAATCAATATCCTGCCAACACCTGCATTCCTTGCTCCAGCCGCAACGGCGAGGTTAGCTATCACTCCTATCTTCGAGGTGCGATTAAGTCGTACAGATACAAATCCTATCGTCTGTCCAAATTGTTTCGCTAGCAATACACGACCGTCGGGGTCACTGAAATCCGCACGAATGTGGTCCGCCTTACGGTCTTGCCAAGACATGCCATTAATTACCCCAAAGTACGATTCAATGTTGCTCTCAAACGAGACCTGTTCAAACGCATCTATAGTTAACTGAATGACTTGTGAAAGTTCGCTATCGGCGGCGCGTTGTATTTGGACGTCATTCATGGGGTTGCTCTCAGTTACTAGTGGTCTCAGCTTCACGTTTTGAGGCTGCGTCGTGCGGATTATCTGCTCTACCGATCATTTCGAAAAGAAAACGACTCGGGTTTTGTTCTTGAGCACGTCCCCATTTGCGACGAGTCAGAGCTAAAGATAACGTCAACTCATCTTGTGCACGAGTCACGCCGACGTAGGTTAGACGGCGTTCCTCGTCAATCGCAGCCCCTTCTGCGGCAACGGCCCGCGCATGGGGTAACAGGCCTTCCTCGAGGCCAACCATGTAAACAACCGGAAATTCCAGCCCTTTAGATGCATGTAATGTCAACAACGCCACCGCATTCCGATCAAGTTGATCATCTTTGTTCTCATCAAAATCGGATTCGGCAAGAGCAATTTCTTCTAGAAAACCCTCCAGAGATGGTTTTCTTTTTCGGCTCAGATAGGAACCAAACACGTTTGCCATTTCCTCGACGCTAGCCCAACGTTGCTCCGTTTCAGCGTCATTATCACTGTTACGAGCAACTTCTTTTTTGTAGTTTATTGCCGCGAGAAATGCATGGAAGCTGGAAATGTCCAGTTCTTCGTTAAATAACCGCTGTTGAGACTGGATTATTGCGATGAAGTTACGGATAGCCATACGAGGTGGTACTTTAAGCGTTTGCAAAGCATTCTCATCCAACATAATTTGCCAAAGACTGACGCCTCGTTGCGTTGCAACTTCGACTAACTGAGCTACTGTATTTGCGCTAATGCCACGAGGTGGATTGTTAATGATTCGCCGCATACTTGGCTCGTCGTCAGCGTGGTGAATAACTCGCAGATATGCCACAAGGTCTTTCACTTCTTTTCGGTCGTAAAAAGAATGGCTACCAAGAAGGACATAGGGGACGTCGTGTTTTCGGAGTTCAGTTTCAAACAACCGCGGCTGTTCATTGGTTCTAAATAAAATAGCGATGTCGCTTGGTTGCCGACCGTTGGCTTCTAGGTCTCGTCGAATGGACATGACTACCTGTTGGGATTCGTGTTCTTCGTCCCCGAACTGTTCAATACGTGGTTTCTGTCCCCCTCGACGCGCGGCCGTAAGAACTTTGTCGTGCCTGTGTGCGTTGAACCTAATTAACCGATTTGATATTTCGAGTATTGCCTCGGTGGATCGATAATTATCCTCGAGTCGAACTGTCTTCGCCCCGGACCAATCCCGCGAAAAATTAAGGATGTGCCGCACATCGCTTCCGCGAAACCCATAGATGCTTTGATCGTCATCCCCAACGACGCAGAGATTTCGATGATTTTCGGATAACGCCTTTACGATGTTGTACTGAATATCGTTGGTATCCTGATATTCATCAACCAAAATATGGTCGAAACGCGCCGACTCAATTTGCCGAACTTCCGGGAAGTCGCGAAAAAGGACATTTGTTAAAAGCAACAGGTCATCGAAGTCGACATTGCCGCAGCGCATCAACTCATCCTGATATCGACGAAAAGCCACGGCAGCTAGGTGTTCTTTATCCGTAACGGCGGACTGCGTAGCCAATTTAGGTGCAATACCCTGGGTTTTCCATTTTCCGATTTGGTATAGCAAGTCACTCGGCTTTAAACTTGCATTGGATATGCGTATTTCCCGTAGGACTTTGCGACAGATTGAATTTTGGTCCGCGGCGTCAAGGATGGTAAAATTGGTGGGGTAACCGATACGATGAATTTGACGGCGCAGAATTCGTACACATAGCGAATGAAACGTCGAAATTTCTGGCTGATCCTCGCGGCGCGCCGATATCATGGAACCGATACGAGACTGCATTTCGTTGGCGGCTTTATTGGTGAATGTCATCGCTAGAATTCGGCTCGGAGAGATGCCACTATTGATCAACTTAGCAATTCGTACTGTTACAACCCGAGTTTTACCGCTACCGGCGCCGGCGAGCACAAGCAACGGTCCCGTCAGCGTGTTTACCGCGTCGCGTTGAGCGTCGTTTAATGTGGCATCCATATAAAATCGATTGAAAATAGCGTTTTCCGCAGTTTTTTAGAAAAAAGGATTTTGATTTAATGAATCAGGGTATACACGCTTATGTAGTAAGAAGATAACATATTCCTATGGCAATAATATGCCGGTAACGAAAATCGCTCCATACCTCCTACGGAATTTTCAGATTGCAATGAACGAAGAACATCAAGAAGAAGAATTTACAGAAGTAGAGGCTCTTACGGACGAACCACATGATGGGGAAGATCGTGATGACACGCCTCAGCCCGAGTCGACGCTGCTGACCAGGCGCGCGACTGAGGACGGCGAAACTACTGACGCAACGGAGAAA
>JABHUV010000291.1 GCA_018658605.1 Planctomycetaceae bacterium
GGGTCGTGACGCTCGCTCGGGTTCATCATTGCGACGTGACAAGGCCTTCATGTTCTGAAATGCACTGAGCCCCATAGGTGTAATTGCAGATTCGGTACCTCCGGAGACAACAATATCGGCATCATTGCACTGGATCATACGTAGTGCGTCGCCCATCGCGTTATTTGCTGAAGCACAGGCAGTCGCAACACCATAGTTTGGTCCGCGCATACCATAGCGAATTGCAAGATTACCTCCGGCCGCATTAAGCATTAGTCGTGGAATCGTCATCGGGGACACGCGTTCGGGACCGCGACTCAGCAGCCTAGCGACTTGCGTTTCGATTTCTCGAATGCCACCGATGCCTGAACCTAAAATTGCACCGCAGCGAAACGGGTCTTCTTTTTCAAAGTCGATTCCGGAATCATTAATGGCATGAGTACCAGCGACCATCGCGAACTGCGTAAAGCGGTCCATCCGTTTGGCTTCGCGTGGTGGTATTATTTCGCTAGGATCCCAGTCGTAAATATCACCACCGATTTTGATTTTAAACATATCAACATCGACAACTTGGAGTTTGTGGATTCCGCTTTCGCAATTTAGAATCCGCTTCCAAAGATCATCGACATTTTGGCTTAACGGTGTGACAACGCCCAATCCTGTAACGACAATTCGTCGTGTCATAGTAACCAGATTTATGCTGCTGTTAGGAATTTGTTTCGATATGGTCGATAGCTTGACCGACTGTTTGGATTTGTTCGGCTGCTGATTCAGGAATCATCAGGTCAAATTCTTCTTCCAGTTCCATGATTAGTTCAACAGTATCGAGCGAGTCTGCACCCAAATCGTTTACGAATGAAGTTTCACGGGTTATTTTTTCTTTGTCGACAGCGAGCTGTTCGGCAACGACGTTTATTACTTGTTCTTCGATAGACACAGAAAGTCTCCTTGGTAAGCTAATTTCCTGATGTTTTACCCACACGAGTGGTTGTTAGATTCTACAGGAAAGGCCGCTAGTATTAAAAGTGATTCTTGGAGTAAATATTCGAGGATTTGATTTGTAATGCAACTATCAGGATAGAGTAATCTAGTTCAAATGGTCAAGATTAACCGCATCGAGTTGTACACAGTTTTACTGTATTATTTAATTTTGGAATAGGACGATTGGTCAACCGGTCATTCCCCCATCGACAGCTAAGGTATGTCCAGTGATGTAGCCGGCAGCATTACTTGCTAAAAACAGGACACAAGCGGCTACATCGGCCGGTTGTCCAAGTTTTCGAGCGGGAATGCGTTTTTTTGCTTCTTTGATTACGGCTTCGCCGAGCACTTGAGTCATGTCGGTTTCAATAAACCCTGGGGCAACGCAGTTCACGGTCACGTTACGTCGAGAAATCTCTCGGCTAAAACTACGAGTCATTCCGATAAGCCCTGCTTTTGAGGCAGAATAATTCGTTTGGCCAATATTCCCGATGAGTCCTGACACACTCGACATATTAATGATTCGGCCATAACGGGCGGACATCATATGTTTAGAAACAGCTCGCATGAACAAGAAAGCGCCGCGAAGATTTGTATTGATGACGTCGTCAAAATCTTCATCGCTCATTCGGGGTAGTAAGGCATCGCGAGTAATTCCAGCATTATTGACGAGGATGTCAACGCTTCCCCATTCTTCAGCAATCTGATCGACCGTCTGATCAACACTTTCACGGTCCGTAACATCCACCGAAAATGCACTGGCATGACCTCCTGCTTCTTCAATTGCAGTTACAGTTTCAGCAAGTTTATCCGCATTTCGTGCAAGGCAAGCGACTCGTGCTCCGTTACGAGCAAGTTCCATAGCACATGTTTTCCCTAAACCTTGAGAAGCGCCGGTTACAATCGCAACTTGGCCAGACAGGTCAACGTTTAGTTGTTTACAGGGTTCTTCGGACATGGTGTTTACCTTCTAGTTAAATGAAAGTATGCCAGATATTAGTGTTCGGGCACTGCTGTGTATATTGTTGGACTGTCGTTGAAAAATAATTCACCACCACAAAATAACAAGTTTAAGAGTGTAGGAGAATAGGAAGAGAGTAAATCTATATCGCTAGTAACTATTCGGCTTTATACGAGTCAGACCTTAACAGGAGATATTTTCACAAGGTGTTTTTCGGGCGATTCTTCGCAACAAACCACGTAGAACACGTCCGGGACCGATCTCATAAAATTGATCGATTCCCTGGTTTAGCAGGATACCCATACACTCTTCCCAACGGACAGGAGAAACGACTTGCTGTACGAGATGTTGACGAATAATTTCTGGGTCACTGTGTACACTGGCATCGACATTGGAAATTACTGGGATACGAGGGGCATTAAGTGTGACATTTTCAAGTACTTGTCGTAGTGGTTCAACTGCCGCTTGCATGACTTCAGTATGAAAGGCTCCGGCGACCGCTAAGGGAATCGCTTTCATCGCCCCCGCTTCAACGGCAGCCACTTGAATTCGTTCACAAGCTGTGCGAGAACCTGAAACAACAATGTTGCCTGGACACAGAAGATTTGCAATTTGCAAGACTTCGCCGTCTTCACGACAACTGTCTGTCAGTTGTTGTACATCGTCGGTTGATAAACCGAGTAAGCTGACCATCGTACTGTCAGCTTGCTGAGCCGCTGCTTGCATTGCACTGCCGCGTTGTTGAACGACTCGCAAACCATCCTCAAATGACATCACCCCGGCAAAGACTAAAGCCGTATATTCACCTAGACTCAATCCAGCCGTAGCAGTACAGGCGTCGACAGTTTGAGGATCAGATGCTTTGAGTGACTCGAGTGCTGCGAGACTTGCCACAAATAATGCGGGTTGGCTGTGATCGGTTGTGTTGAGCTTCTCGGCTGGGCCCTGGGCACAGAGTTGTGCTAGGTCATAACCAAGGATTTCACTGGCTTGGGCAAACAATGCCGCAGCGGTTGGAAGTTGCTCAACCAATTCTTGAGCCATACCAACTGCTTGGGCGCCTTGCCCGGGGAATAAAAAAGCGATGTTACTCATTGAAACGCAATTTCCTAGTGGTCACGATCTAAAGTGAGGATGCGTTGGTTTTTCGTGGACCGCCAAGTGGCAGTGTTATTGACCAGATTAGCTTACTCGTCGCTGACTGCAGCAAAGCGGCGACCGGTTTCCATGTAGGTGCCACACTTTGGACAAACCGTGTGACTTGGAATCGGGTGATTACACTGCTTGCAAGCGCTAAGTTGCCGAGGAGTCAAAGCGTGATGACTGCGGCGCTTGTTTGATCGAGAGTTGGAGTGTTTTCTTTTTGGTACTGCCATGATAAAACCTAATCCTCGTCGCAGGAACTTGTAGGAGCCCTATGAAATAGAGGGGGGATTGTGACTTGTTGGTTGGTGTTATTTACTAATATTATCAGCAAAAGACCAATCCTAGAAGTGCCCTTAAACCCTGTCAACAGGCTAATTGTGAGAAATGCAGTAGCCACTGAGGGATGAATGACTTGGAATGCTGCTGGAATTGGATTGCGTCACGTTAAGTTGTAGATGATTACGCAAATAATGTATCTTGATCATCCCCGGCTGATTGGTTGTCAATATCGACAGGCTTACCTGACATTCCCATGTGATCGAATGCTCTTTGAGTCGCAATTCGGCCTCGAGGAGTACGAACTACCATTGCTGTCCGCAATAAAAAGGGTTCTACCTCATCGATGAGAGTATCACTAGCGGTGTTGATGGTATGCGCAATTGCTTCGACCCCAGCTGGGCCACCGCGAAAGACACCAATGAGAGTTTCAAGGTACTTGCGGTCCATTTTATCGAGTCCGAGAACATCGATTTCCCATTTTAAGAGTGCGGCGCGGGTTATATCGGGGTTGATCTTTCCATCTGCTCTAGCAGTTACATAATCTCTCACACAACGCAAGCGGTTGTTGGCGATACGGGGTGTGCTGCGGCTCCGAATGGCAATGATATTAGCCGACTCATCATCAATTTCCAGATGGAGTTTTTTTGCATTACCTTTGATTATCTGCGTTAATTCTTCTTCCGAGTAAAAATCAAGGTGCTCGCGCATTTGGAAGCGATCTCGCAGCGGGCCTGTTAGCATGCCCGCACGGGTTGTTGCCCCGATGAGCGTAAAAGGTCTAATCGTCATATTGATGGTCCGCGCGTTAAGGCCATCGCCGAGGACCAGGTCAATACGAAAATCTTCCATTGCGGTATAAAGGTATTCTTCGACATTTGCGGGAATGCGATGAATTTCATCAATAAATAGGATCGCTCGATCTTGAATATTGGTCAGGTAGGGGATTAAATCTTTTGGTGCTCGCAGCGCCGCTCCCGATGTCATCTCAATCTGGACTCCTAGCTCGTGCGGGATACAAGTGGCGAAGGTAGTTTTTCCTAGTCCGGGTGGACCGTCAAAGAGGATATGTCCTAGTGGTTCTTCGCGTTGTCGAGCGGCTTGAACAGCGATTTCGAGTCGTTCAAATACTTCCCGCTGACCCACCATCTCGGACATCCGTTGTGGACGCAATGAACGGTCATCATTTTCCGCAGAACCCACTGGGCCTAGGATTTTTTCCCGATTCATAGTTTACCTTCGAAAGTTTGGTGGATAGCGACTACATAGTCTAAGTGAGCAAAAGTATATCAAAACCGGACATGCTAATCTATGCTGAGTGAATATCGGCTTCCACCTTGGGCTACTGAATAGGGAAATACGAGTCGTGAAGATTTGCAAGTATGATTTAGCACTGTATTCAGATCACGGTAATCAGTATGCTTTCCAAAACGATTAAGGAAGTAAAAGTTATTGAAACTGTTACTGCGGATAGCAGCAGAAGCGATAAGTGAACCAGCAACAAACCACCACTGAGAAACGTCGTATTCTGGGAATTGACCCGGGTGTCAATATTACCGGCTATGGCGTCATCGACCAGACGGGTCCACAGTTTGAGTTAGTTGAGGCGGGGGTATTTCGCGGTGGCAAGGGCGACTTATCCGAACGATGCCTGAGGTTGTATCAAGGATTGGTTGAAGTTCTTGAATCGCTGAAACCAGATGAAATGGCCATTGAGCAACTATATTCACATTATCAACGACCACGGACGGCGATTATTATGGCGCACGCTCGATGTGTTTTGTTCTTAGCGGCCCAACA
>JABHUV010000292.1 GCA_018658605.1 Planctomycetaceae bacterium
GTACAATAAACCAGGTAACGTCTATCTCGGAGTCGTCTCAAGGCTCGATAGACTGGTTACTGGCGCCATCGTCCTCGCCCGCACCTCCAAAGCAGCAGCTCGGCTCAGTAACCAATTCCGCCTGAGGCAAATCCATAAAACTTACGAAGCACTTGTTGCAACACTTCCCAATGTCGAATTGCCCGAACAACTACAACTTATCGATTTTGTGCGAAAAAATGATAATCGCCATCGAATGGAAATTTGCTCGGAACACGACCTCCATGGAAAACAGGCAATCCTCTCGTTCACAGTGCTGCAAGAAAGCGATAATTTGCTGCACCTCCAAGTGAAACTCGAAACTGGACGTAAACATCAAATCCGAGTGCAACTTGCAAATATCGATTACCCAGTTGCCGGCGACCATAAATACGGCAGTCATCTTACTTTTTCAAGCGGTATAGCGTTACACAGTGCAACACTCGCGTTTGAACATCCCGTGCAACACGAATGGCTCGAATTCCACGCTCCTCACCCCCCTAGTTGGGAACCATGGCTAACTTCAAACAGAACAACACGCTAATCCTAGCCAGCTCGTCTCCGCGCCGCCAAGCACTGCTGCTTGAGGCTCACTACAGCGTGATCGTACATGAACCGAGGGATTCGGCTGAAGATCAACACCACAGGGGTGAATCGGCTACGGATTTCGTGCAGCGCCAGGCGATTCAAAAAGCGAGGAATGTGGCACAACAACATTCCTCCGGCGTAATCCTTGCCTGTGACACGGTTGCCTGTTTTCAGAACGCTATCATTGGCAAACCAAAGGATCGCGACCACGCACAGCAAATACTTGAGACACTCCGAGGGCACCAACACACTGTTCTCTCCGGGGTATGCCTGTGGCAGCGACCTTCCAATCGCACCATTGTCCGTTGCATCGAAACGACTCTGATTTTTGACAACATTTCTGATGACGCACTGCAACAGTACCTCGATACCAACAAGTGGCAAGGCAAAGCCGGAGCGTTTGGCTATCAAGACGGCTGGGATTGGTTACACATCATCCACGGCAGCTCATCAAACGTCGTCGGTCTACCGCTCGAGGCGCTAGCTGAAATGTTAGCCGACATCGAAAACACGTAAGGTGTGCACTCCCCCCATCGAAGAAAAGCGTTGGCGGGTTGTATTTGGAGTACTAAATCAACAACCCAATTACAATACCGGCCACTACCGCCGCGGGAACTGCCAATGCCAACGCTTTAGCAATCGTCCACTGAAACTGTGTGTCGGCATAATCCTGCCACTCCAATGGTGGCGGCAACATGTCTTGTGACTCACTACGCATTGTGTCCTGAGTGGCCGCTAACATCGCTAACGACGCTGATGTGAGATTCAAGTCCAACATGCCCTCGGAGGCCTCCTGAAGGTCATTTGGATGCGTTTCGTGCATTGTGGAATCCACAACCTGTCCGTTTAGCTGTGGGGGGACAGTCCAAGGCGATGGCGTCATGTTTGAAAAATTCAAATGGGTCCTATCCACAGCCCACGGTTTCAACCGATTTACAACTTCATCAGCCTTTTTAATTCGTTTCGCCGGATCCTTCTCCATCATATCCGCAATCAGCTCGACAAACTCCTCGCTGATCTCTTCGCAAAACTGACGTGGATGCAGCGGGGTCTCTTGTAAATGCCGCCGCACCTTGTCTTTGGCACTGCCACCAGGGAACGGTACTTTTCCAGTCACAGCATAATACAGCGTGCACCCGAGTGAATAGATGTCACTGACACAAGTTGTCTCACGAGGAACTTGAATAAGCTCTGGAGCCAAATAATCTGCCGTCCCGACGATTTTTCCGGCGCGGGGATCATCCATTTCTGGGTCGGCAAAACCGGACAACCCCAGATCCGACAACTTTGCCGTTCCATCTTCGGTCACCAATATATTCCCCGGCTTAATATCGCGGTGAATCAGTCCTTCGCAGTGCGCGTAGTGCAGGGCACTGGCCACTTGCATAATCACGCCTGCCGCGTCCGCTGTCACAAGTGCCCCTTGACTACGAATCAGTCGTCGCAGATCTCGACCGGGTACATATTCTGTCACCAAGAAATGCACCTTCCCATCTTTACCAGCATCAAATGCCCGCACTAAATTCGGATGATCCATCTTCGCTTGCAATTTAATCTCGCGATGAAAATTAGAAATCGCATAGTCTGTCGTTTTATCAAGCGGAAGTACCTTAATCGCAGATTCACGACCCAGCACTTCATGCACACATTTAAATACCTGTCCCATCCCTCCCTGACCAACCCAGTCCGAAATAACATAGGGGCCCAAGTTAAACTTGGTACGCCCTGTTTTTAATTGCTCCGCCTGATACTCCGAAACAATCCCCGAGTACACGAGATGCTTTGCCAGTTCATCATCTGAGATAACAACATCAACCGCAGCGGATTCTTTAGCTTGTAATAACTTCAGCGATTCATCGAGTTGCGATTGCGTAATCAGATTACTACGCAGGGCGGCATGTTGGAAAACAGACTTTTTGACCATCAGGGAATTCTATCAATTGATACTAGGAAAAGTTCCTCAAGGCGATGATACATTGAGATCCGGTTGACCAAACTTACCGTTCACCAATTTTGTCATCTCTAGTAATAGGTTACCCTGAAGGAACTCACCAATCAATTCTCTAGTTTGCAAGAACATACGATCAATTTGCGGACGAATCGTCGAATCAATCAAAGGGTTATCTTGTAATCCCGCTTCTTTAGCAGCGAGAATCTGGTCTAAATCCTCTAATCCTGGCACTTTCTTCAATTCCACAAGTAATTCCCGAGCGTCTTTTTCCTCGTTCTTCTCGACATGGTGTTTTATACGTATCTCATATACTTTTCGCTGAATCGTATAGTCAAGCACCGAATTCTGCAGCCCTACAAAGAATGCTTCGAACTGTAGACGATAATCATCATTAGGCAGGGAAGCGGTTTCAACTGGTCGATATCCCGGCACAATCGGTAAACGAGCCAGCACACGTTGGCCGTTTTTAACATAAATAACCACTAATTTAGTTTTGCCTTGACCTGCGAATATATCCTGATCAATTTCAATACCACCACGCCAGTCCGTTTGTCCAATACGAATCGTCGGTGTATCACTTGCGTCATCAAGATCAATCTTAGGAGATTTTGCAAACACGTTATAACCCTGCAACGAGTAATCGTCGCGGCCCATAGCCGTAATTTTCAGCAACGAGGAATTTGACGTTGGTCGAACTAGCAACCCATATTTTTGCTGTGCTGTATTGCGGCGAGCGGCCAGTGGGTTACGCAGCATCGTATAAGTCGAAATGACTTCACCACGCGCAGATCCATTGCTACGAATAGCTTTGAGGGATTCTTCTTCGTGGGTAATGACTTCATTGACGAACATATATGTCCAGATAACCTCTATCACACCTTCATATGCTGGAGTATCCGTATCGCGATTGTTTCTTCGCACAACTGGACGTAAAACATCACCTTTTTGCAATAGGATCGGAGAATCTTGGTTGACATCAGGTACCAGCCCCACAGATCGCATCTCAATACTAGCGGTCTTACCGTCAGTCATACCGTTGTATTGAATCCGTGATATTGGTGAAAATACTTCTTGCAGGCAACTAAAGATTTGGCTTGACAACATCGCTAGATTACGAAACTTACGACTTGCTGCTAGCACACGCACACGAGCATTCGTATCAAACTCTACCAACTGCAACTCAAAAACTCCGCCTCGGTCCTGCAACGAAACAGCGTATATCTTGTCCAACTCTGGTAACGGATTTGGTGCAATCAATACCTGGTCTACCTCTTCACCACCGTCTTCTATGACACTACCGCTGGCCGTCTCGCCACTTTTCTCCTCACTTTCCTTAACCGCTGCCGCGATTGCCTTTTTCTTTTCTTCATCGTATTGTACGGCACGTAACTTAGCCTGTTTATCAACCGGACGTTTTTCATAGAGCGCGGCGATATCAAGCATCGTAACATCTTCGAAATTATGTAATATATCAGAGTAGATGCCACTCGGCGGCGTTTCAAGTTCGACGTTTAACGTCGCGCCAGCCCAGTTTCTCACGTACGAACGGACTTCCTGTTGCAATCTATCGTTTTGTATCGTTTGGAATCTGGGCGAGTTATCCGTCGCAATCCAAATACGCATCTTATAGGGGCTGAAAACCCAATTCCGCAAATCTGCCACTTTGCCTTTGGACGACTTCGGCTTACTATCGGTAGACACCGACGTGTCAACTTGTTCCGGCGTCGCTGCATCGTTGGGCACGACAGTCGATGCTGCCGATACATCCGTATCGTCTGACCCACACCCCAGTGCCGACACCAGCAGCAACGTGCACAAAATCATGAACAGTGATTTATATTTCAAAAGGAACATATTCATTAGTTTGCTCTATTGTTCCTCGCCAAAATCGGGAACCAACTGCCAGCGTTGGATACCATGGTATAGTGCCACTGGAGCATCCGACCCAAGAGTGATGCCTTCACGGTGGACGAAATATTCCCGTAGTTGCCACAACGGTATGATGGCAACTTTTTCATGTGCAATTCGATGTACTTGTCGTACTCGCTCGCGAACTTCCTGCCAGCGAATAGATCGCTCTAACCACTGAACAGAGCGATTGATATGGTCGTCTTGAATATGAACCAATCCGTTAGGAGACAATAACCGAGTCGTATCCACGAGCGGCTCCCACATTGCCAATTTGGTGTATACCAAATGGCACTCGCCTGTTTCATCTACCGATTTTCCAACATCAAATTCAATTAATTTGACTTGAAATATCTCTAACTGCTCTAGCTGAAATTCGATCGCCATACAGGCTTGACGCGCGTCATCTTCTGCCGGATGCCCAATCACTAATTCAGGAATCGGCTCAGGTTCTTCATCTTTTTGCTGTGCTAATTCTTTAAATCGCTGCTCGGCCAACTTCGCCAATACGACCGCGAGTCGAGGGGAGTAAGGACGCGGTACAACACTACGATTATACGCATAGGACAACGGATCATTTAAACTGACCCCCGGTGAGAAAGGGCCACTAACAACTTCACACCCGGCAACATAGTGATTCTTAAGAATTAGTTCATCGAGAGTTTTCTGCCTCATAATTCCATAAAGGATGGCTCGCCGAAATAATTCGTTCTGCATGTAGGGTTTGTCGTAATTTGGCAGTAGCATGTGTAAAGTGGGCAGGGCATAAGGCACGACCTTGATCGTTCCACCAATTTCATTCTGCAATCGCAATGCTTGTACCGGTGAGACACGATCGATCACGTCAACATCTCCCCGTTTGAGCGCTTTGACTGCGTCGCCGGATGATTCAAATGTTATTTCGAGGATTTCCGAAGGCGGAATAAAATTTGGATCGACGATTGTTGAAGCAAAGGGACTGTTGGCGTTCAGGGTATAACGCATAGTATTCGCATCGTTATTGGATGGATTGTCGAGCACAAAGGGTCCATCTTTAGCCATCGGATCAGCAGCAGCAAGCGAGGGATCCAGAAACACTTGCAGTAATGCTTCGGGCAAAACGTGAGGTCGTTGAAAATGAACAATCACATCGTACACGTCTCGTACTTCCACTCGCAAAAAGAGTGCTGCCCATTGGGAATTGTACATCGGGTGATCTGGGTCTGCCAAATTCAATAATCGCTGGGCCAAATGATAGCCGTTGATCTGCTGTCCGGCGACTAGTTTTTTTGGCGAAATTCGAATTCGCAATGTTCGTCGATCACTACCTTGCCGAACTTCTCCATAGGGTGTTTGATATTCTCCACGCTCTGGTCCAGGACCTTCATACTCCATGAACATGCGACGCGTTAAAAAGCCTGTGCGCCGCGCCGCCCAGTTGTCCATACGACTCCGATCATCACCTATGGAAGGGTATACTGTGCCGACCGTTACTAAGGGGTAACGTCTGATTGCTTCCACTGCAATCTCCCGCCCGCCAGTTACCTGAGGATAAATGTCAATCATTTCTCGGACGGCTTTCTGGGCTTCTCGTAACTGCCCTGCATCCAATAATTTTCTCGCTTCGTCACGCTTTACGATCGCCAAACTGTTAAGCTCTTTCAGCACTTCCAAAGCTCGACCAACCGCCGAAGCTCCATGGGTCCGAATTAATCGCTGAGCAATTTTTCGTGCTAAAATTATCTTGCCCTCACGCATATATTTGTCCAACACTAACCCAGAGGCTTCATTGAGTTTTGTTTTTGCCGTTTCCGGTCCATTGTCATGAACGTATTGCTCGTTGGCAGTATGCACTTTTTCAAATAGCGACAACGCCTCCAAATGCCGCCCGTCACTCAACCACTGAGAGCCTTGGACAAACTGGAAACGATTTAGAACTGTTTCTACTCCTGGCAAGCCACGATATCGCTGATCCAAAAACAAAAAATAATCAAAGGCGTCGTCAAAACTCTGCGCCGTAATCAGGTCATTTAACTCGTCGAGCAGAATATCTTCATACAATCGAATTTTGACGATATCCAACCAAAACACTTCGTAGATATCATCAGGCGCTCCCAAAAGACGAATCTCCATCTTGCCCGTCTTCTGCAGTGCTGGCGTCACGCGACCGGGAATATCGAGCAGTTCCAACAGCAGCGCCTCGACATTGTCATCCTTATCTTTAACCGTTATTTCGTCGAAGGGTTCCCGCGCCAGTAGATCTACGAGTAACTCTTGCGCCGAGGCGGTTGCAGCGCAACAAAACCACAACAGCGCAGTGATCAACACTCGCAATCGGACAGCGACTTTGCGTCTCGTTTTTCGTTTTCTACAATAACTCAATTCATAATTCTTTCTGCGCCAAATCACTCACTATTTGTCTTGGACTAGTCACTCGTCTCAGCCAAGTGGAATTACTCGTATTTCACCGTTATCAAGTGGCACCCACAATTGCCTTTCATGCAAGATCGGAATACGAGTTATTCTGTGTTCTAAATCTGTGATGTTAATCGTCATGCCATCGACGGATTGAATACGCCAAATCTGACCATCTCCTCCCGTTAATATCAATTCATCACCACTAACAAACCCTGCTGGTAATAGCTTGATACTGTGCTCCTCGGTCGTCCAACGACATCGTTGATTTTGATCAAAACAATAGAGTCGATTCGACGAAGTATACAGCAAAACCTGTGAGCCAATTCGATAAGGTCCCCAAACAACGCGGCCTTGTACATTGTAACTCGTCAACTCTTCCAGCGACTGATACGCCAACCCAACAACCTGATCATTGTTTTTAGCGCGCCGCACAACAAATACTGTACGATTCAGCGCTGCGATTGTTTCATAGACAGGTTCGGCAAATACCGTACTAGCACGTTTGGAAAGATGAACCACTGGATCTTGCCGTAAAGCAATGCGCATCAAGTTTTTGCGGTCTCGTAAAACCACAAATGAATCACTATCGTCACTCGGTAATGCCGGACTAGACCACGCCACTTGCTGTCCAGCTGACAACGAGGGTTGAAAAGCTACCACATTCTGGGTTCCCTCTGGCAATTGAAACATTGCCAACTTACCATCCTGCAAAGGCATTAGAACTTGACCACTAAATGCCGTTGCGGCGCCGCTCGGCGCGGATGTTAGTCCCTGCAATTTCACAGCCGTAGCTTGACTGCCAATTGCCAACCCTTGAAACACTAGCAATTCGTCGCTACCTATTAAACTCTGTAAAACGACCTGATCTTGCACTTGGATTGCATGGGAATATCCAACTTTGCCATCAACAACATCGCCTTCACGATAAGTTTCCTGTGGGACGTCATCAGCACTGACGGCAAATACGCCGGCTTGTGAAGTCACCGCGGCTAAACCCTGTTCGCTCGGAAACAACATCACACTTCCGCCTGAACCAATATCCGTTTCCCAAGAGGGGCGGCGGGAGTTGACCAATTGACCAGCAACCGTGATAGCATTGGTTCCTTGTCGCTGTCGAACATGAATTACAATGGCGCCAAATCGTTGAATTGGACCAACATAGACATCGCCGTTTTCATCGATCCATTCTTCTCGCAATTGTCCGAGTGCAACTTGCACCTCGTACTTAACCAAACGGCGCCCTGCCATGAACAAAACGCCCTCGCCAGCCAAACTATATTCGCGGATAGGATCCGAGTATGACCCCGGAACAGATGCCTCGAGAATCAGCGGACCTTGGGGATTGGGAACATTCGGATCCACCTCATAGACGTGTATCTCACCCATATTGGTCGCAATCAAAAATCGGCGGCCAAATACTTGAGGTGCCATGGTTACTAACCCTGAGAGCGTTTTACTTTCTTGACCCTGAATAAAAGCACCTTCACCATTATGTTTAAGGATTGCCACCGTCGATCGTGATTTTCCGTTTTCCACCAAAACCACGTAACCGACAGCGTAAATCGCTGGAACAACAATCGAATCTAGCTTGTGCCCTTGAAAGTAAACTCCAATACATTCGCCACTTGTTGCGGAGATGGCGTACAGGTTAGAGTGATCACCGATTTGATAAATGATTCCATTTTCATCATCGAAACCTGGACCTACATGAGTTTGCATTGGATACACAGTTCGCCGTTGAACATTGCCAGTTTCCATGTCCACAACCAACAAAGCACCTACAAGTCTACTGTCCGCATCAATTACTGCGGTATCGACTTTGATATGGATATTACAATACAGCATACCGTTATAAACTTCAGGTTGCGTCATCGGACCGCCCACAGGCAATCTCCATTTCTGTTCACCCGTCAAAGTATCCACGCGAACTAACTCATAACGCCCTTCATCAATAATTATCGTATCAGCGTTGCCAGCCTCGCTGACGCGAACAGGATGCAACGACGTCTGCAGCCCAACGTGTCGACGCCATTGTACACGGCCAGTTCCCAACTCAACTCCATACACGCTGCCACCAGCGAGAATTGCCACTCCGTAACCCTGCACGCCGCTGATATTACGACCATTACGAGTCGCCACAATAACTTTGTGTTCAGCCGGTACTGCAATCGGATCGTTATTAGAATTCAACACACCGGGTTGCACTTCTACCAAATCCTGTTCAGCTCGTGAAATCGCCAATACCGACTCCCGCATCCGTTGATCCAGTTCTAATTCTGGATACGTTTGCAAGAGCGTATCGCGTTCCACGAAAGCGTCGCGGGTTTTCCCCAATTTCACATGCTTGGCGATAGCAGCCAAGGCCACCTCGAGCGTTTCATTACGGTTAATGTAACGCTGCACCGTAGACATCCGCTCCTTAATGCCAGTTAACCGTATTTTGAATGCTGGTTTATTGCGCTCAGTACCGAGGGCACCTGGCATGTCGATAATCTCTAGGGCTCGCTTGGTAAGCTCATATTGTTTTCGTTTATCATCCACTCTAGGCAAAGCTATAGCGTTATTAATGTAGAATTCAGCAAGATTCGGCAACAACGTTTTCAATTCTTCTCTGGCAATTGCTGAAAACCCAGGCACTTCCTTGCCACTAAGGATGGCTTCATAAATTTTCTCGGCCGAACTATCACCCTTCTTTATCATTTGCACGTGAATTTTACACATTGCGGCATAAGACAATGCATCATCCGCTTTATCATCGGTTGGAAAGGTCTCTGCAAAAGATTCCATGGCGCTTAGAGCTTGTTGATAAGAACCCCCTTGATATTGATCAAGGGCATTTTCCCATTGTTTCAAGGCTGATTTATTTGCCAAGACAATATAGAGTACCACTGCCGCGATCGACAAAAACGAAAAAACTAAAGCGCTGCCTATCACAAGACGACTATCCCAAACGGTGTTGTCAAATTCGGGGTCTAGCAAAGAATTTGGTCCGCCGGACTCATGTGCTAAAACCTCGCCAAGCTCTTCAGCAACTGCTTCTCCGTTCCCAGTCGCCTGCGAGTAGGCGTACCCGGGGTTAGGTTGCGTTGTCGCTGCCGCAGCAAATGGGTCGACGGGAGCCGCCGATTCAGAAAATGCACCGAGATCAACAACATCATTCACAGCCACTGGCGTTTCTGCAACGTTGGCATCCTCCAAATCGATAACTTCCACTGAATCACTGCCTATCGACTCTTCAATTTCTAGTCCCTCGAGCGAATCTGCTATTTTTATGTCGCGGTCGATTGGATCGCCGTTGGAATCCGTTGCGAACTCCAAACTTTCGTCAATCGGCGTCGGTGTAGTAGGGCGGTCTGCTAACACTTCTGTCAATATTGTCTTTGCTTGAAATCGTGTTAGGTAGGACTGCTCCACCAAAAACTTGATGATTTGTTTGGGAGTCCATTGGTGTTCTCCCTGCAACGCTTGCCTGCGCAATTTGTCCAACAACTCTGTTTCAAGCAGGCCTTTGGAAGCGATATGGTCTATGAATAGCTTAGCGTCCATCCGATATTCTCTCGATTTAATATTAAGAGTTTATATTGTATTGTTTTCAATCAGGCAGAATGAGTTTTAAAATCAAACACATTCTTAAGTCAAATTTGTTCTAATAATTAATGTCATCTTCCTGCACCGTCATCAATTGCACTTGGTCTACACCAATAACCATCCCCGCATCAATCGCGGCAATAACCTGCTGATGCAATGCTTCTTCGTTGGCTTCTACGATCAACTTGTCTGGATCTCCTAGGTCGGCCCGCACCAGTCGCATTTGAATACGCAAATCTTTCACGTTGGAACATTCAATATCCAACCCATCCTCACCCATCACCCAAAACACGTTTTCCGCATCCACTTTGACCGTAATGAATTCTGGGTCTTCATCCTTTTCATCAGGAATCGACTGAGTGCTGGCCTCTTCACTTTGCGGAGTCGGAATGGGTAACGAAGTTTGAATGGTAAAAGCGGCCGTCATCACGAAGAAAATCAATAACAAGAACGTAACGTCCACCATGGGCGTCATATCTAGTTCACCATCGTCGGGTTTAGAACCGCCGAAGTCCACTATATCATCATCTTGCCAATCTTCGTTCTCTGTTGTCACCAATACACTCCGACTTCTTAAATCAACAAACTACTCTCATAACATCAGTAATTGCTCCTACAACCAACGTCACTTAGGAACTTGTTTGATAGCAATAAATATACTCTTAGTTGAATCCGTTCCGACTGCGCCGATCGCTTGGCCAACGCGGGAAATATCCTTGTGTTTAACCAGTCCGGAAGCCTGCAATAAAACCTGCCGTTTTTCATCCTGCTGCACAAATTGATTCACAAACTCAGTAATTTCAGTCGACTGTGTGTCTGGATCCGACGAGAACACCTTCGGTTTCGAGGTGCCAGGTACCGGCGCTGAGACGACCACTCGGTCACCCTCTTTGTGAATATTCACCACAATCGCTTTGTCCGCCATTACAGGTTTGTTAGCAACTGCGGGAGGTAGTTCCGCAGAAGCAGGCGTATCCATTTTCGAGGCAACAATGAAGAAGATCAGCAGCAGAAACGTGATATCAATCATCGGAGTGATATCCATTTCGGTTTCTTCTAATTTGCTCCGTTTGAGCACCGTGTCAGAATTTAAGTCGTTACTCATATCGTTATTATTCTCAAACTATTTCGTCAGCGTCCTTGCCGCTGAATTGTCCGCGATTTTCCTTCCGCAGTACATATCCTCTACCGTTGCCTACTAGTCATCTAAACTTTGCTTTAACGCTGGCAAAAACCGAGTTAAACCTGCTCCTACCATATCTTCCATCTTGCGAATTCGGATATTAATAAATGCCAACATGACTGTCAGTGGAATCGCGATTGCCAAACCGCTAGCCGTAGTTATTAGCGCCACCATAATATTACCAGCAAGAATTGCAGGATCGACTTGATCAGCAGTGGCCAATTTACCAAACGCCCCCATCATCCCAATCACAGTACCAAACAACCCAACCATCGGTGCACTTTTCACAACCGTATTAATCAAACTACAACGGTTCTCCAAGTCAGCCAGAATATCGCGGCGAAATCGATCTGCCAATAATTGGCGAACCTGAACATAGCCCAACTCTCGATTTAGTACTGCTAAATAAACCAACTGGGCCATCGCTCGTTTATCGCGATCACAGATCTCAGCCACGCCCTCGAAATCCTTTTGTAACAACGGCTCTTCAATCACTGCTACAAATTCATTGAGCTGTTTTTCGTGTTTAAATCGTTTAGCACCTACGCGGCGCCAAGTCATGACAACGAGGTACAAGCCCCACAATGACAACAAAGCTAAGATACCGTAGATAGAATTACCAACCAAATCGAAAATCTGGTCTTGAATGTCTGCTGAACTTTCAGCTTGTGCAAATAATAGCATGCCTTACTCTTTCTAACTTTTTCTCTTACTTAACTGAACGGGGTAATAATAAATGTGTTTAAAAGTACGAGCCACCGTCATTGGCGGCGCGCAGCAACTTTGTATTCTTGTTTAGTCACATAAAATTCAAAAGCGCCACCAGTGCCACGAACTTCAAATGTTGTCCGCCGCACTTCATCCATTTGTTTTCCAGCGGCTGTCGCAGAGGCGAATTCAAGGTCTGTGAGTTTTTGATTTAAGACGACTGGGTAAGCGTGCGTAGGAAATCGTCCTTGCACGGCTATCCCCGCCTTAACGCATAGTTCACGAGTCCACAACCGCGCATCTGCATCCGACGGATCATACACTCCTCGGCTATCCGCCTTTTCACGCGAATACGACATCGGCGCAGTGTCGGACAGGTTCTTGGCATAGTCGAATGTTTTTACGCCTCCACCAAAAACAACACACTCAATACTAAAGGAATCCAAAATACGTGCAAAACTTCCGATGTTCCGAGCTGTAATATTGACTCGCCAACGGTCACTATAATCCTCACCGCCACCACCGCCAGTCCCGCCAGGTGACCGTTTATCGCCCATACCGCTACCATGGCTACTAGAGGTCGCTCCGGTATTTAGTGCTACAAGTGCACCTGAAGTCGCCGTAACGAGATCGGTGACGGCTAAAAACGTCTCTTCAATACGTGGCTCTGTGAAATCCTGTACTTCCTCCAAGCCAGGAGCTTCCACATCCTCTTCATATCCTTTAGGATTATCGCCCGGTGGTTTTGGCGGCACCATCACGACTGGAATCGGAGCAATTCGCTGTATATCAATCGTACTGAGCCACATCAGCAGCAATATTCCCACCGCCATTGCCATTAACATGTTTAGAGCAATCAGGAAGCTTGTCACACGGTCATAATCATTGATCTTGATCATGTACTCAAATCGAACCGGCCTACTGGTCGGTAATTGTAGTGATTTGGCTGTGCTCATATGTGGTAAATAGCAAAAAAAGGAAAAGGCAATAGGGCAAAAAATAATCGACTAAGGAGCTGAAGCTGATGGAGCGATATCTTCAGGTTCTAGTTCCGCTTCAGGACGTACCTGTAAGTACCAATTCCTCCATTTTTCAATCGCCTCAGCTTTTTCGGTGGCTGAAGGAACATCTGGCATGCCAAAACCATCCAGGCGTCGACTAATAAAGCGTAAAGCGTTTCGGGCTTCACGCGTGGCGGTCTCGTCGGGATCAGACAGGGCGTACAATAACGTCGGAACCGCATCCAATCCGCGTTCCCTCGAAAATTGTCGTATAGCAATCCGACGAGCTTGTGGATTCCCTTGGGATATCAACGTCTTCAAACGGTCGATCTGAGCCTGACGTTCCTTCTCATCTGCCGACAGTTTCAAAACGGCCGGAATCGCCTTCATGTCTTTGAACTGCGGCGCGTTGGGATCTTCGAGCATACTCAGGATTGTCGTAATATCGCCACCAAGTTGTGTGGTCACGATTTTTCCGTCCACGATCCGAGCGTTAGCTGCATCTTCTGGTAATTCCCCCAGCGACACAAATGTTGTGTCGCGCGCTAAGTTTAGGACACTTTTGAGCGTACTTCGCATCAAGAAGAACATCGCGAAGCAGGTGTCCATCGCTGGACCACCGGACTGGATAGCGGATGTGAATGAACCATCATCTTGTTGTTTAGCAACCAGATAATTTGTTCCGGCAACATACCACGAGGGTGTGTCGTTAATAGGTGCCCTTTCAGCCAGACCTTTGAAGGTGCGATAGCGTTCATATGTGTAGAGGAAATAAAATGGCCACCGGGGAAATTCCTGACTGAAGAATGAATTGAAATTGGTATTAAACCAGCCATCGCCCAGAGTTAAAGCTCCTCGCAAGAACCCATCAGGGACCGTATCCGTTAATGGCTTGAGATTCTGGGCATCCGTCTTTTTAACTTGCAAGGCACTGTTCACATTCGAATTCTTTTTGGGCGCCTCGGGCTTTTGGTTGACAAACTGTAGTAAGCCAGCGGAAATATAGAGACTTCCCAGACCACATGCGGCGTCGGAATGCGCGCCCACGTGGTTCCCTCCATTTTCTTTATTTATGGCTTGTGACGTGCGAACAAAATTGCCGACACCGGGATCCACGGCCTCTTGGTAACCCCACGCGCCACTTGGATCCTGAGTTCGCAACAACCAATTGCAACCATTTGCAATCACTTCTGTTTTAACCTCAAATCCTCGGTTTTTAGCCGTCCACAAGGCGAGAATGCAAAACTGGCTTACTGATGTATCACCGTAGTCATGGGCAGGGTATCCCCATGAGCCATTCTTTTTCTGGCCGGTTTCAATCGATTTGATGAGCGCGGCAATCTGAGGCCGATACGCATCCGGATCCACCTCCAGTAATAAAATGGCCGCCAGCCCGACTTCATAGAACTTTTTCTCGCCATTGAAAGATGGGTTGGCTATCGTCTGAGAAACATCAACGGCACTGGTCTTGGCTTTGGCCACCTTGGGGTGGTTCTTACCACCGGCGACTCCGTAAACGTCATGGTATTTATATACCGCCAACCCAACAATAATCGGTCCACCTACCGTCTGCATTTGGTTGTAGCCTGTTAAATCACCGTCGAGAAAGGCTGCTGCCTTTTCGACAATCGCTTTCACTTTAGCCGATTGTGGCCCCTGCGCAACCGACAGCGATTGAGATAACAATGTTATCGAACATACCAATCCTAAGAGGCAATGACGACGACCCATAAAGATCTAATCTCCGGAGCAAGAAAACAAATGCGGAATTGATGAAAAGTAGTTTATCTAATGCAATCTTATACAACTTATTTCAGATTTTACATGCAATAAACTTTACCAAATATTAGACACTAAAAGTACAATGTCAATCAAGGCTCGACGACCAATTATGGTGCGGCATTTTTATTGCCACAAAAGGACCCCCTACCACGCAGTGCAGGGGTTGCCGTTCTTGTTTTATTGCTTTAATCTGTTGTAACGTTAGACAGTTGCCGATAAGGGGCTGTATTGAACCTTCCAGGGGGGGGTCAAATTCCTAACAATTTGCACTAACCCGATGGTCGGGTAGCTCAGTTGGTAGAGCATCGGACTGAAAATCCGAGTGTCGGCGGTTCGAGCCCGCCCCCGACCACTTTTTCGCTTGCCGCGCTGATCATTTTTGGTCTAGCTCGTCACACGCGGTGGCTATTCGTAGTTGAAAAACCGAACTTCTGTCTCTACCTAAGCTCTTGCAATAGCTTTTCGGCTAACAGACGATTCACTGCTTCGTTAGCATGCCCGTCAAATGGATTCACCGTAATTTCATCAACGGCTCTACCGTTAAGCACGTCAGCCATATTAATGACCTTGATTTCATGTGATTGAAAGTACTCAACAACTCTATCCGACATTTCGCGAGTCCCCGCGATATCCATTAGATTGGGATAGACGACGACGATCATCCTGCGTGGCTGGGGTACTGAGCGTGTCTCAGCCAAAGCCACAATTTCTCGCAACTCTCGCTGATGCAGATTCCATGCCATCGAATCATCAAAGCAGTCGGATAAAAATTTTAGATAGCTGCCCATTAGCTCGCGAGTACTGAATCGGCGAAATATACTCCAATAGACAAAATTAGCGACATGGTAATGATCGACAATTGGTCTCAATAATCGTGGTGCTGATATATATATCGACGGCTTCTCAATTCCCGCGGCGATACCAGCATCTTCAATATCATTCAGATAGTACTGCCAGATCACAATATCGCGGGATGTTGATAAAGGATTATCTATCGTTGTCTGCACCTCAGCGAACTCGTTTAACTGTCGCCGTGTTGCCCAGCCTCCTTTGGCGATCAATATCATTTCCCAATTGGAACCTAACTCCGTGGCAACAATATTTGCATAACGGTCACCATGATTATTTATCCCATGTCCAGCCGTAAAAGAATCGCCTACTATATACAGCTTGTTCTTCGTTGCCACTGAACTTGCGCTATGCTCAACGTCACGCATGCCCCAACTGTTCTTCGGCACGCTGCCATAGCGACTGCGCCAGTTTCCAGCGGAGAGCGTAAACCCGAAACCGTCCGACCGGTGCACATGGTTATAAAAATAGTATTCCATTGCCGCAAACATCAATAGCGACGAGATGGCGAACAATATAAATCGCAACGTTAAACTACGGATCTTTGACGGTCGCTGCCACCATTTGCGGAACAATAACACGGCGAACAGCGGTAACATGACGATGAGCGTTATTAAGATGGTATGGGCCATATCTTCAACAGTATCCGGTTTCAACAGCGCAAGACTTCTGCATTCTGTCATCTTTTACGTTCATTCGCCGTTTATTATCGAATCTGACAGTAGTTTTGCCCAAGTCATAAAGCGTTTGTCTTTACTGGCAGTAATATCAGGCAACTCTTGTTGTGGGTATTGATAAAATCCTTGCCCACTCTTAATACCATACTCGCCGCGCGAAATCATCCCCGCCAGAATATCGTGTACCTCAGTGTCACTGCGCAAACTCGGGACTAAATTTTCGTATACCTTACTCAACACATCCCAGCCGCCAAAATCACCGACTCGCATTGGGCCTGCAGCAGCCCAGCGAATCGCCAAGCTTCCTCGGACTGCACGATCAAGGTCGCTCGGTGAGATAACCCCTTGGTCGACTAAATCTAACATCTCTCGAAACATCGCAATTTGAATTCGATTTAATGCAAAACCTGGCACTTCTTTGAGTAACCGAATAGGCTGCTTGCCAATTGACTGTAACAACTCCATTACCTCACCGACAACGTCTTCTGAAGTGTGCTCCCCAGGGATGACCTCAACGACGGGTATCACATGTGCTGGGTTGAACCAATGAGTGTTGATACATCTCGCAGGATGAGTCAATCCAGCAGCAAGCATTGAATTAGGAAAACTAGAAGTATTGCTCGCCAATATTGCTGACTCCGAGACTACCTGCTCACAACGATTAAAGAACTCTCGTTTGATATCCAAGTCTTCGGCAATCGCTTCAATAATAAATTCGCTCTGCTCGCACGCTTCTTGCTCACCTTGGCAAACTATCATCCGTGAAATCACTTCATCAAGATTGATGGATTCTAACAGGCCGTTTTGGAGCATGACCTCCAGATTTTGCTGAACTCGAGTAATTACCAAATCTCGCACAGTCTCATTCTCATCAAACAGCTTAACGTCAAATCCAGCCACTGCAAACGTCTGGGCAATACCGTGCCCCATAGTTCCGAGGCCAATAACAGTTATCGTTTGCATGAAATTGATCTTTTTGATTATGTGCTGCTGCGTTGGCACCACAGCAAGTATTGGTAATTCATATCAAGCGCATAAAAAAGGTGACGCTTTTAATAAGATAAAAGCGTCACCTTAGGAAGGTTACCCTTCATAACTACCTTTTGAGGTGCAGTTTGTATTGAAAACTAACCCCAAGAAGGTGGATCCGCTGCTGGTGGTTCCGGATCAGAAGGAGCTTCATATGCTGCTGGAGCTTCCGGGGCTGCTGGAGCTTCCGGTGCTGCTGGAGCTGCTGGTCCGGCTACCATGTCCTTAAGACCCTTAAGAGGTCGTACTTTTACCACTTTACGTTCTGGTTTTGCAGCGACATCCATAGTTTCACCTGGGCGAAACGGATTAGGTACACCGAAGCGAGCTTCTGTAGCAGGCTTGATTTGGGGTACAACTTTGCAAAGACCAGGAATCGCGAATGGTGTTTCACCGTCACTGATTGTTTCACCAATGCTAGCAGCTAATGCGTCGAGCACTGCGGCTACATCTTTTTTGTTTAAACCGGACTTCTCAGCTATGCAGTTCAGTACAGCGGTTTTTGTGGGAGCCTTAGCCATAAAAAATGTCCTCCATGAAGGGATATAAGTTTTAGGTCGTACGTTCGTTCGTCGTTCGACTATCATTAAACCGACGGCGACCTTATGCGAGTAATTAAAGCCTCTCTAAGGCTAAAATTGCAAGAGCCTCAAAGGAAAAACATTTAAAAACAAGTCTTTTCATGTCAGATAAACGGTGAGGTGGCGTTATGTTTCAAGAGCCCACCCGCAAGCAGCAACCGTTAAAACCTGCGTATTTATTTGTAATCGGAACTTAAGCCCCCGCTTGTTTTACTAACTTTTCATCTCCCAATACAGTCTCTATCCGTACAGTTTACACATCATTACAATTCTTATAACCATATACTACGACACACTTTATAACGTTTCATCGGGATCATTAATTACGACGATTAAAATGCGATCAGTAATACGTCTCCACCATTTTGGGGCTAACGCTAGCAACAACAAAGACATTTATCGTCAAAGTAGGTACAATTGCACCTACACCGAAATTGAGATGTAGAGGAGGCAAAAACTTTTTTGAATAAAAAGATCAAAAAAGTGGGTGCAACTCCTTAAAAACGATTGGAAATCGGTTCGAATGCACCAAATCGAATATATCGCTCTATAGTGAGGATTACAGGATGAACATCGCTCGTCGCACTAAATCACACGTTTGGGTCGCTTGCCTTACCCATCTCAGCGTTTTGCTGTGCCTTTGCTTCGGCTCGCATAGGTTGCAAATACTAATAGCGCAGGACGCAACCACTCCTAATATTTTCTTACCAGCGCCGCGTATTTTAAAGCAACATTTGTCGCGCGCACGCAGCGCGATTTCAGACAAGCAATATAGCGATGCTGTCTCGCACTTAGGGACCATTCTAACGGAAGAAATTGAACCGGAAGACACCATTGGCCCAGAGGGCGAAAATCAACCAATAGAAGAAAACCAAGATTACTTCGTCGAAACACCCGAGGCCCCTGGCAGCTACGTTAGCCTCAAAGGCGAAGCTCAGCGTTTACTTGGAAGTTTACCACCGATAGCCTTGCAACTATACGAATTACAATACGGATCAGATGCCACTCGGATGCTAGATGACGCACTAGCTACGGGTGATTTCTCTAATTTAACGACCATCACACGCAAATATTTCCATACTTCCGCCGGTTACGAAGCGGCTATCCTTCTTGGCCACCGTGACCGTGACCACGGACGACCATTAGCGGCCGCATTGAACTTTAAACGAGTGTATGACTCACCAGCAGCACGCAGCAAGTATGATCCCGAATTATCGCTGATTCTTGCCACCTGCTGGTTACATGCCCAGATTCCCAACAAAGCGACGGAAACACTGCGAACGTTAAAGGAAAACATTCCTAGCAGTCGCTTTGACGTAGGTGGCAAACAATACGATATATTCTCAGCCAACGAGGATCCACTACAGTGGCTCAATACATTAGCGGGGCACGGTGAGATAATCTCGTTGAGCGACAACATTCAATGGGTACTGTTTCGTGGGTCCCCCTCACGAAACGCGAATAGCCGGGGCGGTAATCCAATGCCATCTCTGCGGTGGACAATTCCAACAGGTCGAGACCGTAGCGATGAAATCCATTTACAATCAATGGTTCAAGGCGAGGTACTACAAAACCAGCATGCCATTTCTACAGTACAGCCACTTGTTGTCCAAAACACCGTGCTAACTCGCACTCCGCGTCAACTCATTGCCGTCGACTTCACTACCGGTAAAAGGCTTTGGGAATTCCCTTGGTTTGAAACCGACAATCAAGAATCTTTACTAAAAGCTTCGACACAAAACCCCGAAGGTGCTTCCACGACTCGACAACTCGAATTGCGGCAACGATTAATGCAAGACAATGCCTATGGTCAGGTATCAAGCGACTCGGAACGAGTATTCCTACTCTGGGATTTACCAGCCATTAAACAGACCTCGCGCACAAGTTTCAACATCAACCCAGCAACGGGCAAACAGTCCGCTGCAGAATCGAGTAATCAACTTGCCGCTCTGGACCTAAAAACGGAAGGCTCGCTTGCCTGGATCGTTGGTGGCACATCTGGCGAAGACGAACCGGCACTAGCTGGCGCATTTTTTCTAGGACCACCGCTTCCGTTATATGGCGAACTCTATGCCATTGCCGAACTAGACGGGGAAATCCGACTCTGCGTGCTTGACGCTGCCAGTGGTTCATTGAAATGGCAACAACAACTAGCTCACGTCGATTCACGTATCATTGCACTCGACAAAAATCGACGGCTCGCCGGAGCAACTCCTTCGTTTGCCGATGGAGTGTTAGTCTGCCCGACATCGGCCGGAGCGATAGTCGCTGTAGACATTTCCGCGAGAACGTTACTATGGGGATATACCTATGAAAACTTGAACATGGTTCGAGGCTATCCTTTTAGTCGAACTCAATTCGGTAATGCAACCAAACGTTCGCAGCAATGGATTGATGCTACGTTAACTATCGCTGATGGGTCTGTTATTGCCACTCCAGTTGAAAGCAGTAAGCTGATTTGCTTGGACCTATTGACTGGCAAACCGCAATGGAAACCTCTCACTCGCAACAAAGATCTATACGTAGCATGCATCAACCAAGGGACGATCGTCATAGTCGGGGAACAAAAGATATCTGCGATCAACATGGCCACCGGTGAAGACGCTTGGGAAAAGGCGGTCGACATCAGCCCAGGAATCGTCAATGGGCGTGGATTTTTAGCCAATCAAATGTATTTTGTTCCCACACATGCTAAAGAATTATGGGAGATTGACATACAAACTGGGAATATCGTCGACAAAACGAAACTCCAAAAGACACTTGGGAACTTGATTTGTTATGAAGACCAGATCATCTCGCAAACCCCCGATTCGCTGACAGTCTATTACCAACTTGAACCACTCAAGACAGAAGTAGCAAAACGATTAGCGGCGAATAAAGACGACGTGTGGGCCTTGTCACGTAAATGTGAATTGTTGGTTCAAGAGGAACGATATGACGAAGCGTTGGTTGTACTGCGCAGCACCGCAGAACTTGCTCCTAACGATTTGGGAATTGAGCAATTGATGATACGCACAATGATTTCGCTGTTGCGGGCCGATTACGCTAGTTACGAATCGCTAGGTCCTGAACTGCAACAACTTGCTTTGACGATGGGACAATTCGAAGAATATCTGCAGACCAAAGCAGAAGGCCAACGTAAAACTGGCCAGATCACAGGGTCCTTTGAGACCTATTTGAAACTCATTGAACATTCGAGCAAACAGGCGGATATCTCAGCACACGTAACAGCGGCCCTGCGACTTTCAAACGACGGCGTCCACGTCCGCATTGATCGTTTGGTGCAAGGGCAATTGCATGCACTGCTTAATTCTGCCACTGAACAACAACGCCAGCAGATCGAAGATCGGATTTCCGAGTTTTTGCAGGCCGCTATTACTACCGCCAACGTCAATCAACTACGAGATTTCTCTCGGTATTTCGGCACGCATCCGCTCGCTCAACAAGCCCGCTTACAATTGGCAATCGCATTAATTGAAACGCAAGCCGGCTACGCTCGCGAAATGCTCGAGGCAGAAATGCTATTAATCCACCTGCAGCGTCATGCCACGGATGAAGTGCTACAACGAACCACCATGGTTTACCTCGCTAAACTACTATCATTGAGTAATCAACACGCCTTGGCAGCTCAACATTTCCAGGCCATCGCTAAACGCTGGCCTAATGAACTGGTGTTTGAGGACATGACCGGAATCGACTTGCGAAATACCGAGTTGCAACGTGATGAGTTTAAAGTTTTTCGCGATGACGATAGACCGTGGCCTCAAGGATTCACAACTGTTTCGAAAACGACTGATACCAAAGGACAATTTCCCAGTTACCAGCGAATCTACAATATCCAACTTTTGGAAGTTACTGGACCTTGGAATCAAGGTACTCAAGTTGGCTATGATCAGCAAAAAAACGCTATCACGCTACGCGACCCCAACGGTAATATCACGCAACAAGTTTCACTTCATCGTGGGCGGCAGATATTTGGTACGCAGTACCAAGTGGCCTATGCTAAAGTCATGGGACACTACATGTTTACTTTTGTCGGGCGTGAGATGCTAGCCATTGACTTGCTCAGCGCCAAAAGCGACCCAAGTGAAGCAATCCTCTGGCGGCGTTCCATCCTTGGACCCAATGCCAACCCATCCACACCGATTCCGGTAAGATCAAGAGTCTCAACCACGCCGTGGGGCACTCGACGTTACAACGCCATCGACAATGCCGGTCGGCGACTAGGTATGAGCGGTTCGATCAGCCTACTGGGAATCGTCTTTCAGAACCAAGAAGACCTCTACTGTGTCGACCCACTTACCGGTGATACCATATGGGTCCGCAACGGCGTGCCAATTGGAAGTGAGATTTATACCGAAGGTGACAAAGTCGTCATCATCCCACCTCGTTCGAACAACCCCCAACATAAACCAATGTCCCTTAGCTTAATCGATGGAAACATCATTGCCGATGAAATTGGTGAAGGAAAAGACGAAAACGTCGCAGCAAGCACGGTAATGGCATCAAGTGAACGCTGGAAAGTCCACGGTTTCAAAGCGCTCGGGTACGTTATCAAAGGTAGCGACATCACACTCCGACTCGAAGATGTCTCCACTGGTAAATTGCTGTGGCAGATCAGTTACCCTACCGGAATTCGCGGACAGCTTTTGGACAACAAATTGGCTGTTATGCAACAAAACGGTAAATTTGAAATCCGTGACCTGCTTTCTGGAGAAGCAGTCATTCAAAAGACGCTCAAAGCCGAACCACAAATATCCAACCTTTATGTTATTGAGTACCAAAATCGATTTCTAGTGATCCCCAATCGCAGTCAGAGTTCACGAGGGATTAGTTTACCCTCGGTCGGATTACAAACCAAACTAATCAATGGCAATATTTACTGTCTCGACAAACAGACCGGCGAATTTTTGTGGCAAACTCCAGCTTCGGTCGAGTCATGGGGACTGCCACTGGCACAGTCTCCCAACTCACCCATCCTAGCGTTCATCCGTCAACTCAATCCCACTAGCACTCAAAACCGAACCCAAGGATCAATTCGTAGCGAGATTTTCTGTATCGACAAACGTGATGGGCGACTGCTGATGCCGCCTCGTGAAATCCCAGGGTACATCCGCATTTTCAACGTCATTGCCGAACCTGTTGAGAACAAGGTCACCGTTGTTGCTGACAAGAATCACATTTACGAATTTAAGCTTTCCGCAGACCCAACCTATCCCGCCGCGCCAGTACGGATGCTTGCCAACTCAACACCAGCCAGTGATAGTTCCTTCAATCAGTTTACTCGGGGATTCTTCGATGCGTTTGGAAACGCTAGCCGTGCGATCGAACTCAATAAAGCCGAGAAGAAGGTGGTGGAAGGACCAAAGGGCATAAAACCGGTGCCTGGCAACCAGCTTCCTCAAAAAAGAATTCAACTGGTTCCCATCCCGATTCAGGACCGTCCCGGTGCCCCCAAACCGCTGCCCAAACCAGCACCCAAGCCTTAACATCACAGCTTCTGTGGGTGCGCGCGCCCTTCCACTTCCGGTCAAAAGAATCCCAGCAAAATATTATTGGGTCGATGCTAGTCAAACAGGGTAAGAACAAGGTATCCTGTAAAGATTCATTCACCAATTTCAATGTTAATTTTCACTTCGATTTAGTGCCTCGCAAAGGATGAACGACATCATGGCAAGCGACAACCAAGAACAACCGATCGGCGTAAACTCAGACTCCGTTAAACAACTAGCGGCCGCTCGAGAAAAAATCACAACTCAACTCAGCCGAGTTATTATTGGACAGCAAGATGTCATCGAAGAATTATTAATATCGATGTTCAGTCAGGGCCATTGTCTGCTTGAAGGGGTTCCTGGACTAGCTAAAACACTACTAATTAGCACACTCGCCGATACGCTTAGCCTTTCCTTTAGCCGAATTCAGTTTACACCTGACCTGATGCCAGCGGACATTACCGGTACAGAAGTGCTCGAGGAAAACAAATCAACTGGCTCCCGTGAACGACGGTTTCTGGAAGGCCCCATTTTTAGTAATATGATTTTGGCCGATGAAATCAATCGTACTCCACCCAAAACCCAAGCAGCATTACTCGAAGCGATGCAAGAGCGTCAAGTCACCGTTGGCGGTGTACGTCACAAGCTAACGCAACCGTTCTTTGTTCTTGCAACGCAAAACCCGATCGAACAAGAAGGGACTTATCCGCTGCCAGAAGCCCAACAAGACCGCTTCATGTTCAAGATTTTTGTGGACTACCCTAATTTCGATGAGGAATTTGAAGTTGCTCGACAAACCACAGCAGGCCCCGCCGATACGGTAGATTCAATTCTTTCAGCCGAAGAAATCATTTCGTTACAACAAACGGTTCGACAGGTCCCTGTCAGTGAACACGTTATTCGCTACGCTTTATCACTCGTTCGTCAAACTCGTATCGGCCGCGAGGGCATCCCCGAATTCATTACAGAAAACGTTGCTTG
The DNA here is from genome assembly GCA_018658605.1 of Planctomycetaceae bacterium. The sequence continues at coordinate 24,734 of JABHUV010000292.1, forward strand.
GGGCGCCGGACCCCGAGCCGTGCAGTTTTTGATCATTGGTGGAAAAGCACGTGCACTGCTGCATGGCCGCACACATGTTGCCACCGAAGATATCCAAGCACTAGCCAAACCCGTATTACGACACCGCATCACCGTTAATTTTGCCGCCGAGAGTGACGGCATGACCTCTGATGACATCATTGATCAGTTAATCGACGTGACCCCCAGCAAAGAAGATGAACTAACAAACGATGCCCGATTCCAAAAGATTTTTGCATCCTGAAGCAATCCGACGGATTACACGATTAGATCTTCGCGCACGACATATTGTCGAGGGATTTCTCTCTGGCATGCATCGTAGCCCGTACTTTGGTCAATCGGTGGAGTTTCTACAGCACCGCGAATATGTGCCTGGGGACGACCTGCGCCATGTCGATTGGAAAGTGTGGGCCCGACAAGACCGTCTGGTAGTAAAGCAATTCGAAGAAGACACTAATCTTCGCTGCACCATGGTCGTCGATGTTTCGCATAGCATGCAATATGGCAACGGACCATTAAACAAATTTGAATACGCTGCTACCATCGCAGCGAGTCTTTCCTACCTTGTGCTACAACAACAAGATGCCGTGGGATGTATTACTTTTGACGAAAAGGTTCGCATGCGAGTACCGATTCGCAGCAAACGTAATCACATTCACAGCGTCATTGATAGCCTTGATACACAATCACCCTCCGACAAAACTGACATGTATGCGGTAATGCGAGAAATTGCGGAAACAGTACCTCGCCGTGGCATGATCATGCTAATTTCTGATCTACTCGGCGACATCGAAGGCACGATAAAAGGGCTAAAGCTTCTACGTCAACGAGGCCATGACATTCTCGTTTTTCATGTGCTTGATGACGATGAGCTAGACTTTGAATTCAACGGTGCCATGCGATTTGATGGCCTTGAATCTGACGATTCTCTCAACTGCAACCCCCGCGCCCTCCGTGAAGGATATCTCGCAGCGTTGAACGAATTCTTAACTGACGTTCGCCGCCAGTGCGCTAGCAACGTAGTAGACTATGCCCTCATCCGCACCAGTGACCCACTTGACGCGGTACTGGCAAAATACCTCAGTCGCCGCCTCGGACATCAACGAAACTAACCCCCCATCCACTAAACACACGCTCCTTACACCCAATGAACTTTACCTTCCAAGCACTTACGTGGGGCTTCTTGATTGCCCTAGCCCCGCTGTTGATCCATTTGATCAATATGATGCGGCATCGTCGCGTCGAGTGGGCTGCAATGGATTTTTTGTTAGCAAGTTACAAAAAGCATCGTCGTTGGGTATGGCTAAAACAGCTACTATTACTCCTTCTGCGAATGTTTATCGTTGCGATTATTGTTGCGATGTTGGCGCAATGGGACCCGGCAAGCAGCTGGCTCAATCGGTTCGGCGGTCGTGAAACACATCATTTCATATTACTCGACGATAGCTATTCCATGTCTGAAACAGCCAGTGGTCAGTCAGCCTTTGACACTGCATCAAAAATCATCGACCGCATCGGTCTGCGTGCCAGCCAACTCAACAACCAACGCTTCACGCTACTACGATTTTCCCGAGCTGACATTAACTCGGTAACCGCGACTGCAGACACCGCCGAACAATTAGCACAGCAACTTGCCGATTTTTCGGGTGCCTACGTCGACACTAATTTTTCGACCCAACTTTCTGATCGACAAGAAGAAATTCAAGTCACACAGCTTGCCACAAGTCCGGTTGCCGCATTGGAGATGCTACACCACTTACTGCCACTGAATTCAGATCAACATCGCAATGTCTATGTCATTTCTGACTTCCGCAAAAACGAATGGGGAGACACTCCCCAAATCCAAGAGGCGTTATCTGTAATTTCAGGAGAATCTGAAGAAATCCATTTTGTGGACTGCGTCAAAGCGGCGGAGAACAACTTAGCCATCATCGGACTGTCTCCGGCTGATGACACTCGGGTCGCAGGTGTACCGTTGTTTATGCATTTACAAGTCCACAACTACGGCAAGCAAGTTGCAACAAAGGTGCAGGTTCAAATACGGTCGATCTTCCATGCTCGCAGTCAACTTGATTCCAATGAACCCGCGTCGTTAGTTGGCCAAATCGACGAGTTACCGATGCTTGTCATTGACGCGATTGAACCGGGCGAAACAGTCACCAAACGCATTCAGGTATTCTTCCCCGAGGGCGGGCAACACGTCGTTGATGCCCAACTCCCAGAGGATTCATTACTGGCGGATAATCGTCGTTGGGCAGTGCTCGACTTTGCGGACGGCGACCATGTGCTACTGGTTGATGGATCGCCCGAAAAACGAAATGAGTATTTTCTAACGAGCGTGTTTCGTCCTAGTCAATTGACAAATACTGGGATCATCCCCGATGTGCAACCTGTTGAGTTCTTGCGTGACACGACACCAGATGCGTTGCAGAAATATAGTGCCATTTACATGATGGATGTGGCCCGACTCGATGCCGACGCAATCGTAAACCTCGAGCAATACGTGAAAGCCGGTGGTGGCTTGGCAATTTTCGCCGGTGATCAGATGGACATTCAGTTCTATAACGATCAACTTTACAAAGAAGGGCAAGGGTTATTGCCCGTACGATTGGCCGGTCCTGCCCTACTTGTACCTCCGCTCGACGAAACCACACCACATCTGGATATTCAAGACCACCCGGTCTTTGATTTCTTTCTAAACGAGCGCAATCCTCTGATTCGGCGAGTTAAGATTGACCAATATATCCAAGCAGATCCGCAATGGGTACCTGCTGATGACTCAACCGCCCGTATCATTTGTCGCTTACACAACCAACAACCATTCGCCATCGAGCAAACCTTTGGCCAAGGACGCATCATCAGTTTTCTCAGCACACTGAGCGCTGACTGGAATAACTGGAGTCAAGACCCTAGTTTCGTTGTCGTCACACTCAAACTCCACGCACACATTACATCCAACCAACGTCTGCTTGATCAGCGTCAAGTCGGTTCGACGCTTCGCATACCATTGGACATCTCTCAATTCCGCAAAGACGTTGTTTTCCTACCACCGTCGGACGATGCAACAACGCGGCCAATTGAACAAGTGCAAGCCACTCAACTCGATCCACAATCCCCGATTATGACCGCTGATCTTGGCCAGTCAGATCAGTCGTCACAGCGTGACAAAACTGGTACCAGCGGAATCTATGACGTCATCTACCAACGAACCGATGGCAGCTTCGAAGCACAGCGATTCGCGTTAAATGTTGAATCCCAAGAAGGTGATACAACAATCATCAATCGCCAAACTCTAATCGCAGACTTGAACCCTATCAGTATCGAACTCAATGACCTTGATGACTTCCTCGGTAGTGCCATTCAGCAAGCCGGTGGAACCGCAAGTTTCTGGATCATGTTGCTACTGCTAGCCGGATTACTTGGCGAACAATTTCTCGCCTACAAGATCAGTTACCACCCCGTGGTTGGGAGTAAGTCATGAACGTTCTGCTGAATACCCTCCTCAACAACCTAGACGTGACCAACATGTTCGCCCAAGTGCAACAAACCCGACTTCAATTTGCCCGTGTACATGCGCTTACCGAAGCATGGCATTGGCTCCTCTTGGTGCTTATTTGTGTATTATTGGTCACTTACGTTGTCTGGATGTATCGCCGCGATGCGCTCGAACTGCGCAAATCAACGGCCTGTACCTTGATCCTATTACGAGTCGCTGCGCTTGTTGGCATCTTATTCTTTTACTTGAATTTAGAACGACTTACCGAAGAAACTATCGTCAAGAATTCCCGTGTACATGTCCTTGTGGATACCAGTCAAAGTATGGGGCTACGCGATGACAGCGATCAGACACAGGTAAATCGAATCTCGCACGTGGTCAACGAACTAGCCGAAGGCGAAACCATTCAAGGATTAAGAGAAAAGCATGACGTGTTCGTATACCGTTTTTCAGAGAATGTACGGCCTACGGAAATCGCTGCCTTCCCACGTGTTGCTCGAGAATCGACTGGTCAAGAAAATGGGCTCAACGCCCAGGTTATTGCCGACGTACGTAAGCTTGTGCAAATTGGATTAGCACTGCTTGGGGCGGCGACTCTGTTGCTGTTGTATTACTTATTCCGCGCTCGACACAATCAACAAAACGAAACAGGTGCATGGTCGCTATTGAGCGGTGTAGTCCTAGCCATTGCGGCAGTCGTTATTGTAGGCGTTGGGAATCTGCGACATCCAGAATTGTCCTTCACCGACTCGCTAGGAATCACTTCGCCAGATCTGACCCAAGTTTCCACTAATCCCGATGTTACTAACCTTGAATTCGATCTGTCCGATGTTGATTGGGCATCCGCTCTTTCACCGCGCGGTACGAAAACCAGACTTGGAGATGCCATTGAATATCTCGTCACCAAAGAACGCGGCGGACCAATCGCTGGTATCGTCGTTTATACTGATGGACGTAACAATTCCGGCGAATCACTCGAAGCCGCGGCGAGAATCGCTCGTGGATTCAAAATCCCTCTCTATCCAATAGGTATTGGCAGCGATCAACAAGCCAAAAATGTGCGGATCGTTGACATGGAAGCACCGCAACGAATCTATCCGGGTGACAACTTCAAAATCACCGGCTATATCCAAGCGTTCGGCTATGAAAACACGTCGGTAACCGTTGAACTGATTAGCCGTCCCACAGGAACTGCCGTTGACGATGAGTCACAGAACACCGTCGAAGAACAGACCCAGTGGGATCTTGGCAGCGACGGTCAAACTCGACCTGTCGAATTTGAGATTGATCCCGACGATAGCCTTGAAGGAAAACGTGACTACATCATTCGGATTCAGCCTCCGAAAGATGATAACAATCCTCGCGATAACCAAAAGTCCGGAACGATTGAAATCGTCACTCGCCGAAACCGTGTCCTCTTAATTGCGGGTGGTCCAACACGTGAATATCGCTTCCTCAGGAATCTGTTGTACCGCGATCGCGAAATTCAAGTCGACGTATTTTTGCAAACGGGAGAAGTTGGTATCAGCCAAGAAGCTGATGACATCCTATTTGATTTCCCTCAACTTGACGACGAACTTTTTCAATATGATTGCGTCGTCGCCTTCGATCCCGATTGGCAGCAGTTTGATGATTCACAACTACAACTCCTTGAAAAATGGGTCTCTGAAAATGCCGGGGGATTAATTGTCGTCGCTGGGCCTGTGTTCACTCCCGAATGGTCTCGGATGCGTCGCGGTCGACGGCCTGGTATAGACTTAATTAAAAACCTTTACCCTGTCGTCTTTTACAACCAAGGTGGTGTTACACTGAGCTTGGGTCGTTTCGGCGGTGATACCGCATGGCCGGTACAATTCTCCAATGAAGGACTCTCGGCTGAATTTCTCTGGCTCGATAACGATCAAATTGGTAGTGAACAAGCATGGGCATCCTTCGATGGCGTCTTTGGGTACTACAAAGCCAAAGACCCGAAGCCGGGCGCAAAGGTTTATGCACGTTTTTCTGACCCTGAAACCGCGATCGACCAAGAACTTCCAATCTACATGGCTGGTCATTTCTATGGGGCCGGACGAGTTTTCTACCAAGCAAGCGGTGAGATGTGGCGACTGCGGAGCATTGAAGAAGATTTTTTTGAAAAATACTATACCAAGCTAATCCGCTGGGCCGCACAAGGGAGATTACTACGAGACTCCAACCGCGGGGTCCTACTAACCGATAAAGACCGCTGCTTTCTTGGGGAACACATTAGCCTACGAGCCAAACTTACCGATGCTCAACGTGACCCCCTAACTGTTGAATCTGTGACAGCGACTCTAGTCAGCCCAAGTGGAACACGCGACGCAATTGAACTTGAGAAACTCGCTGATGCAACACAACCTGGCATGTATGTCAGCCAATTTATCGCGACTCAACAAGGTGATTATCGCATAGAATTGGCACTGCCCGGCAGTTCTGATTTATTGACACGGGAGGTGCGAGTCCGAGTGCCTCAATTAGAAATTGAAAACCCTCGACGTGACGATGCCCAGCTATCTCATGTCGCTCAGCAAACATCGGGACATTATTTTATCGGCGTTGAAGACTCAACAAACAACAGTTCAAACCAATCATTAACACAGATTATCTCTGTTCATGATCAGGAAACTGAATTACCTGGCACACCAGATCGCGATTTCGAGCAGCGATTGATGGGGTGGTTAATCGCTTTAATTAGTGGCGTCCTTTGCTTCGAATGGATCATCCGCAGATTAAGTAAACTAGCCTGACATGCACACAATCCAACAATCACTTCCAACCCACGTTCATCATGAATAATCTCACGTCACAACTCGACCCGAAAATTCAACAGTTACTGCAATCTCTGCGTGCACGAATTAAAATGTATGTCTGGGTTGAAGGCATTAGCCTCGGCATGATCTGGGTTACCTCTATGTTCTGGATCGGTTTGGCGATGGATTACCTGCCAATTTTGGTTGGTGCCAATGAATTAAGCTCCGTGGCTCGCGCTATATTACTCCTCGTAGTCGCGGCCGCCTTTGGCTATATTCTGTACCGTTGGGTTTTCCAACGAGCGTTCGTTACGTTTTCTGATCGTAGTATGGCAATTTTACTTGAACGTCAATTCTCTGATTTCAATGACAGCCTTGTAACCTCCGTGACACTCAAAAAGAACTCCACGGGAACCGATACTCGCACCGACGACAACAAGGAAGCTGATATAGTTAGCGATATCGCCTATAGCAGGCAAATGTTATCGGAAACTGTCGAATCAGCATTGCTATCGCTCGATGGTGTTAATGTTAATCAAGTCTTCAACAAGCGACTGCTATTAAAACGCGTCGTGATCGCCGTTGCTCTAGTTGCCTCGATAATTCTATTCGCCGCAACAAATAAATCGATGGCGGATCTCGCAATGCGACGCCTATATTTGCTAGACGGTGAAAAATGGGAACGAGCCGCCCATATTCAAATCGTCGGCATCTCTGTCATTCGAGATAATTTTACAGGTTACGATTTCCAAACACCCGAACAATTAAAGTTTACTCAAGGACACGTCAAAGTAGCTCGAGGTGCGACACTGCGAATCCTCATTCAAGCCGACGGTGACAAACAGATTCCAGAACGCTGCTCGTTTCATTATCAGACAGCCGATGGTGTCAGCGGACAACGACGCCTGATCAAGGAGGGCGGGGCACCTGAACAAGATCAATATTTCGTACTCGCAGACAATCCAATCGATGGAATATCCGAAAGCCTCGAATTCGAGATCTTTGGCCATGACCATCGCATCGGACCGTTTTATATTGATGTCGTTGAAAGCCCTGAGATAAGTCAAGTCACCCTCGACTACGAATACCCGGCCTACACAGAACTGTTGCCTGTGGAAGATCAAGACTGGATTCCCGGTCGAACGACCCTGCCGCTAGGCACATCGGTACAGCTCAATCTATTAACAAACAAACCAGTGCAACAACTACATATTGTGGACCCCGCAATGGCACAATATCTCGTGACGTATACAGACATTGAAGACGCACGAAATTCAAAGAATATCCCCGTCAGTATTTTGTCGCAGTCAGCAACCCCCACGGATATGCCAGAACTTTGGAACAAATCGCAGTTGGATAACCTAACAAATGCCGCCGGAACAACAATTCAATTCACGATCGAAAATCAAAAGCTCAGAGTCTGCGATGCATCTCAGGAAATCCTCGATACCGACACGGCGATCCACTGCCTTACAGCATCTGGGCAACAACTCATAGTCCAAATCGCTGGAGACCGCAGCGAATTTCAATTCCCCGTCGAACACCTTAATCAAGACTTGGTTCTGAATGTCTCATTGCTCGATAGTGATGGGATCATTTCCACCGAACCATTCATTGTAGGTATTGCTGCGCTTGCCGACAAAGCACCTAGTGTCGAAATTGGGCTGATGGGAATCGGCACAGCGGTTACTCCCGACGTCATTATCCCTGTAGAGGGTACCGTTTCGGATGATTACGGCATTCAGTCAAGTTGGTTTGACGTCCAACTCGATGAAGGCGATCCACTTAAGTTTTCCATCACTTTGGTGGAAGGTGATCAGGTTCAATCCCCGCTGGATTTCCGCGAGCAACGAGCCGCTGACAGTCGAGCTGAAATAAAACCTGGAGAGAAAATCAATCTGAGTGTTCGAGCTAATGACAATTATGACCTACAAGGTGATCCGAACATCGGTAGCAGTAGTCAATTTGCGTTGGACGTCGTTACCCCTACGGAATTGCTAGCTGGACTGGAACGCCGTGAATTGTCGCTACGTCAACGATATGAACTAATCATTGCCGAAGTGCAAGGCATGCGAGATTCACTACAACTCGTACTTGAAAGTGCCACTCAACTTGAAAACAACTCGACGGGTTCAGCCAATGAAGCGGAACCAGAAGACGATGATGGTAATCAACTGTCGCCTGAAGAGAAAAAATTGCGCGAAGAAAGTCTGCGGCTTCTAAGAACTCAACGAGCGATTGTTCAAAGCCAAAAATCCAATCAAGAATCACTCGGTATCGCTATCTCATTCGATGACATTCGCCTGCAGTTAATGAATAATCGTGTTGACACGGAAGATCATAAAAATCGGTTACTTCAAAAAATATCCGACCCGTTACGATTGATATGTGAAGTAGAATTTCCTGCGTTAGATACAGAATTAACCGAACTTGAGATAGTAATTGGTGGAAAAGCGAACCAAATTGACCAAGCAGCCCTAGCACTCGAAAAAGCAGACATCGTCTTGCTTAAAATGACCGTCGTCTTGGACAATATGCTGGAATTAGAGACTTACAACGAACTTATTGATCTGATTCGGGGTTTAATCGACGATCAAGAACAAATCAATGAAAAGACTCAACAAGAACGTAAAAAACAGGTTCTTGATCTGCTAAAATGAAAACATGGCACTCAAGTGTTTGCAAGTCGTAAAATCGGTATGTGTATCGCTTGTATTATTCGAATCTCTAGAGGTTCCAACAACGTCGAATTATCGGTATTGCGATAGACAGAAACCACTGAAATTTTATAAAAACAGCGTGCGTGGAAACAAACCACAAACAAATCGAACAATGCATTAGGTAGGGATCGGAATTCCATGACATCCATGTCTTCAACGACCGCAAGCAAAACGCTTCTTAGCCCTCTCACGTTACTGCTGATTCTTGCCTTACTCTTATTCGATTCCAACACAATTCGTCTTGCGCCTCAAGTACAAGCCCAAGGGGCTACGGAAGCCGATGTATTACCCACAACGGAAAAAGTCAAACCCAATTCTGCCGCCCAACTTGCTCTATCACAAAGCCAAATTGCAGAACGATACAAACGAATTGAAGAACTGATCTTACGAATGGCGGAATTCGAAGCAGCTAACAATCCAAAACGGGCTGCTCTTCTGCGACAAGCTTACAAACAATCACGTGACAATCTTACCGCAACCCAACTGCAAACTATCGTCCGACTGCTGAATCAAGAACAACTCAAACGCGCAGTCGACACACAAGCGGAATCGCAAGTTGCGCTGCAAAAGTTGCTCGAGTTGCTCATGACTGAAGATCGTTCTGATCGTTTACAAAATGAAAAAACTCGTATTCGCGCCTACATCCGGGATGTTGAAAGACTGTTACGTGAACAACGCTCAATCCAAGGTCAAAACCAAGGCGGAGCTGATGCCGAGCGCATCGCTAAACAACAAGGAGAGCTTGCTGGAAAAACTGGCGAGCTAGCTGACAAGATCCGCGAAAACGAAGAAGGCGGCAAACCGGGTGAAGGTGAACCGGGCGAAGGCAAACCGGGTGAAGGCAAACCGGGTGAAGGCAAACCGGGTGAAGGCAAACCGGGTGAAGGTGAACCGGGTGAAGGTGAA
>JABHUV010000146.1 GCA_018658605.1 Planctomycetaceae bacterium
CGCCCAGCGGAAACAAAACAGCAACTAGTGTAAGTGGTTCCCCCCCCTCGCACTATCTCCAACCTCGGTAATAGCTCAATCGGCGAACTATTGCCGAGGTTTTGCTGCGCAGAGTCATCCACGGTTTCTTTTCCTAGAAACGGTCACCTATGACCCTAGAACTTCATGCAAGTGAAAATGGTATTTACCAAGTTCACCTCCATAGTTCCCAGCTCCTATTTGCAGAATACAATCTCCAGCAACCGCTCGCGCAGCTACTGCCATCCCATTCGCAACCGTTTCTTCGTCCACTCCATCCACAACAATTTCAAAAGCAGCGACTGTCTCAGCCAACAACTTTGATTCAACACGTCCTCGTAGCGTCGGACAATATGCTTCGGCTGTGGAAGCCGGTAATGCTTTATAGACTGAACCAACTTTACTGCCACTTCGAGCTACACCACCTGGGAATGGTGCAATTACACCTTTACAAGCGGCAACAGCTTCAGCACCTCGGCGAGCAGCTGCCAGCGCCGCAGTCTTACAGGAACTCTGGAAAATAATATTTCCGCCACCAACTCCTCGACCTACATTCAAGGTATCTTGAACTAAGAACTCGCCATCCATGACCGGAACACGCCAATAGCGTCTATCGGCGACCATTTTCGCTTTTTGAAATCCATCACCAAAAAACCGGATTTTTTTCCCTAAGCCAATTCGCACTTCTGAATCTGGATTGCCGTCATAAACTGCTGTCGATGGACATGTCATGACACATTGCCCAACTCGATTCGGTACTGCTTTCTGTAGCGCGTCCGCTGAGAACCCGAAAACCAGCACCTCGGCACCAATCCGCCCATCAGGCGTATCAACCGGATCAAGTCGAGTGGAAATGCCGGTTTCAGCATCACAAGAAATTACCGAAGCGCTGTATCCTGTTACTTCGTTTAGAGCTGCATTGAGCCAGTGTTCATCTGCGGCCGTAATAATCAAATTAACAAAATGCATCGGAAATGCTTCTGCAAATGTTTCTTGAATTTCCGTGTCACCTATCTTCACTTAAGTACTCTCCAATTCAAACCAATGTTACCCTCAGCAAACAACATCTTCATAATGACTCGCATCGGGAAGCTTGCCAAGTGCAAACGGTAGCAACGAATTTTCGGCTGCATCTCCTCTTAATATGCGTATATACTTTAGATGTGCATCACGCCAAAACAGATTAATCCAATAAGACATCACAATTAGCAATAGAAAGGTCTTTTTAACGTGACGGAGCAATTCGATCCTTATCGAAAGTGGCTTGGTATTCCCGACCAGACACAGCATCCCCATCATTATCAATTACTCGGTCTTGCGCTTTTTGAGGATGATCCCGACGTCATTGAAAATGCGGCGAACAGGCAGATGACCCACATCCGATCATTTCAAACCGGTCAATACGCAAGTTATTCTCAAGACTTATTAAACGAAATTTCCCGAGCCAAAATCTGCTTATTACGACCAGATTCAAAAGCGAACTACGACTTACAACTGCAAACCAAATTAAAAGCCACCACATCCCATCCACGGATGGATCCAATGATTCCAGTTGCTACAACAGCCATTCCGGTCGCTACAGCAGCTAACACTGAAGTGGCGACACCTGTTAGAGCAGCAGCATCGACTGAACAAGCAACACCTGTTCGTCCAGACAACCCGTTAAATGAGTTATCTAGCCAAGTAACCATCGGATCCAGTGCCGTTTCCCACCGAGCACGCACGCGGAAATCCAATGCTGGATTACCATGGCTGATGGCCTTAGGTGCACTCGTCGGCGTAGGTCTCCTTGTCGTAGTTCTCATGTTCCTATTAAACAATCCAAACGGAGCGTTCCCTTGGGGAAACGGAGCGTTCCCTTGGCGAAACGAAGTGATCCCCAATCCAAACGAAGCGATCCCCAATCCAAACGAAGCGATCCCCAATCCAAACGAAGCGATCCCCAAACCAAACGAAGCGATCCCTGAATAGCACTCACACTCTCAAATGGGGATTTTCTGATATGACCAATCTTCGTATTCTGCTTACTGATGTTGCTTGGCCCGACACAAATATTGAACAATCATTGTGTGCAAATGCCGATTGCGAACTTATTTTAGCGCCAAGTACGGATGAATCAACATTAACAGAACTGGCTAAAAACGCAGATGCAATTGTCACCTGTTGGGCCGAAGTAACCGCAGGAGTGATTGCTGCAACTCAAGGACGTTGCCAAGTAGTCAGTCGATTAGGAATCGGACTTGATAACATCGACGTGAGCTATTGTACGCAACATCAAATCCCCGTCACCAACATTCCAGATTACTGTTTGCAGGAAGTTGCTGAACATCCCCTCGCGTCCATTTTCACTTTGGGCCGACAACTTGGTACATTTCACTTACGCACAAAAAACAATGACTATCAACGAGCGGTTGAGCCGCCTATTCGCCGCATTCAAGGCCAAACGTTGGGCATTGTTGGGCTAGGTAATATTGGCCAACGAGTAGCCTCTCTAGCAAATGCCGTAGGGCTAAACGTCATCGGTACTCGACGTGACATGACGCAAGCGATCGCCGGCGTCCGACTCACAAATTTCGATGAGTTGATTAATATCAGCGACTTCGTTTCGCTGCATTTACCACTCACACATGATACTCAGTACATGTTAGGGGCTCCTCAATTCACGGCAATGAAGAACAGTGCCTTTCTAATTAACACCGCCCGCGGAGGGCTCGTCGACCACGCTTCGCTAGACGCTGCACTTAAGAATAAACAGATTGCCGGTGCTGCTTTAGATGTACAGGATCCTGAACCTCCCGATCTGACAACCCCGCCTTACAATGATCCACGCGTAATTGTTACACCTCACACAGCATTTATTTCTGAAGAATCCATAATCGACCTCCGCTCTCGCTGTTTTGAAAACACACTCAGTATCTTATCTGGTGCCCCGGGCAAATACGTCGTTAATCTTTAAACATCACCAACGACCACTTACGGGAAAATCCTTGTTACTTTGTGACCCCCAGTAGACTTAGACTCATCAATACAAATCACGTTCTCGCATTACCATTGTAGCGCATTACATAGAAACAAAACTCAAAATCCGTTATCCTAATAGATAGATGTTTGCCTGTTAAAACCTCAAAATCAATGAATTACAATGCGCCTTTGCCATCTCATTACAATCCTCGTTGGTAACCTAATAGCAATAACAATCGTAGCCGAAGACGATATTGACTATATTCGTCAAATCAAGCCATTGTTGATCGAGCATTGTGCGGATTGTCATAATGCGGACCTGCAGGAATCGGGTTATCGTGTTGATGTCGGCGCTTTACTTGTTCGTGGCGGTGATCGCGGATCTACGGTCATCTCTGGCAAGCCAAACGATAGCTTATTAATAACAGCACTACGTGGTACCAGCGAGATACCGCAAATGCCACTCGATCTAGAACCACTTTCCACACACCAGATCGACCTCATTGCTAAATGGATTGAACAAGGGGCCAAGCTCCCGGATTCAGAAAAAGTTGATCCTACAGTTCGACGACAAAGCGAACACTGGGCCTTTCAACCTGTTGTTCGACCGACGTTACCGTCACCGAAAAACAAGCATCTAGCACATAACCCAATTGATTTATTTGTCCTCGCTAAGCTTCAAGACGAAGGTCTCGAGCCATCCCCGACAGCTGACCGTAGCACACTAGTTCGCAGACTTTATCTTGATTTGCTCGGCATTCCACCAACGATTGAACAAATCAACAAATTTGTCGACAATAACAATCCAGCGGCCTATGAAGAACTCGTTGACGATATCCTAGCTTCACCTCGCTATGGTGAACGTTGGGGGCGCCATTGGCTGGATCTCGCACGTTATGCTGATTCCAATGGCTTTACCGTCGACGGATCACGCGAGATTTGGAAGTATCGTGAGTGGGTAATTCATGCACTCAATCAAGACATGCCCTTTGATCAATTTACGACCGAACAAATGGCGGGGGACTTGCTGCCAGATCATACCAATGAGCAATTGATTGCCACGGGTTTCCATCGCAACACTCTTATTAATCAAGAGGGTGGCACGAGCGACGAACAGTTTCGAGTAGAAGCAGTGGTTGACCGAGTGAACACGACTAGCGGTGTTTACTTAGGGCTTACCATTGGGTGTGCTCAATGTCACCAGCACAAATTTGACCCCATTTCTCAGCGCGATTTCTACGAGCTGTATGCGATTTTTAACAATTGCCAAGACAATAACGATGCCGCTGGTTCTGGGCCAATCATCCAAGTCCCATCACAACGCCAATTAGAACTTGGCAAAAGTCTCCAAACACAATTGACGGCAGCGGAAACACCCTTGGCAAAGCATGACAAACAATTTGCCGCTGGTTTTAGTGAATGGAAGAAGACACTTGCCCAAGTGGAAACAATTATCTGGAGTACACTTCAACCTGAATCATGGACAACTGCCAACGGAGCGGTATTAAACATCGTCAATGAAAATCAATTGCTTGTAGACTTTAGTATTCCTGCCAATGACACCTATACGGTGCATTATTCGTCATCGCCACAACGCATAACCGCAATACGACTAGAACCCAAGACACATAGTAATCTTCCCCAAGGTGGACCTGGGCGAGCGAGTAACGGAAATTTTGTGCTCTCGGAATTCAAGGCATATCTGACAACGGCTGAGGGAACGCGAAAAGAGCTGCCAATTGCCCGTGCCATCGCCGATCATTCTCAAGATGGTTATCCCATTTATCACGCTATCGACAAGCAAGACAAAACTGGATGGGCAATCAATGTGAATTCCGGCAACGCCAATGTAAACCGCGAAGCGACTTTCTTTCTCGCCGAACCTATTGATATATCAGCAACAGATAAGTTAACCATTGAATTAGAACACGCAATTAACGACAAATACCTCATTGGTTGCTTTGCCCTGTCGACCACTTCCGCAAACCCTTCATCGTTACAAGTTCCTGCTAGTATCCAACAACTCATCAAGAAAGAAACACGGACTAAGGACGAGGATCAACAAATCGACAAGGCGTACAAACAAACGGACCTCACACGAATATCACTGGTTAAAGTCGTCGATAGTATTAAAGCTCAAATCAACACTCACAAGAAGTCAATTCCATCCACAATGATCTTGCGTGAACTGGAAAAATCTCGCACCACACATATACAAATCCGCGGGGATTATTTACGTACGGGCGCAGTTGTTCAACCCGGCGTACCGGCAGTGTTACCGCCAATCACCATAGACGACCGCTCTATCAACCGCTTAGATTTTGCGCAATGGCTTACCAACGATGAGAACCCGTTGACGGCCCGTGTCACCGTCAATCGATATTGGCAACGGTTCTTTGGTTTAGGAATTGTAGAAACTGAAAATGATTTTGGAACACAAGGTTCTAGACCCTCACACCCTGCATTACTAGATTGGCTCGCCAGCGAATTCCGTGATAACCACTGGGGTATAAAGTCACTACATCGATTAATCGTCACCTCGGCAACCTACCAACAAACTTCCATAGTCTCCGCAGAACTCATTGCCAGAGATCCTCGTAATCGGTTGTTGGCGCGACAGTCAAGAATCCGCTTAGAAGCAGAAATTATTCGAGATGCAAGTATCCAATCTGCCGGAGTCCTTTCCACCAAGATTGGGGGACGAGGAGTTTATCCTCCTCAACCTGCTGGCATTTACGTACAAACTCAACAAAAAAAAGCGTGGCCTGAAAGCCAAGGCAATGATCGATTTCGTCGCGGCATGTATATTTTCTTTTGGCGCTCAAGTCCCTATCCGTTGATGCCGACATTTGACGCACCTGAAGCAAATGTAACATGTACTCGTCGTTCCCGATCTAACACGCCACTGCAAGCATTAACGCTGGCAAATGACCGTTCGTTTTTTGAATTCGCACAATTACTCGCTGAGAAAATTTTGCAATCTAACACAACATCTGATGCCGACCGTATTCAACTAGCGATGCAACGGACGCTAGCACGCGATCCAACTCCATTTGAACAAACCCGTTTACAAGCATTTATAGACGCTCAAAAAACTTGGTATGCCAAGAATCCACAACACGCAAAAACAGTTGCACCCGATTTCATTCCATCCGATTGGAAAGTATCCGATGCCGCTGCTTGGACAGCACTGTCTCGTGTTCTGTTGAACCTAGATGAATTTATTACTCGCGAGTAACCACTGTTATGAATTCAAATTCCCGCAACATTCAAAACCATCTCAACGTGCGTCAGCAAACTCGTCGCCATTTTTTTGGCAGCGCCGGTGTAAATCTCGGATCGCTCGGTCTAGCTTCCTTACTGCTTGGCGACGATCTACAGGCCCAGTCCACCCCCTCAATATCTACTAACGAAGCACACTTTACACCCAAAGCCAAGCGTGTCATTCATTTGTTTATGGCTGGAGGCCCAAGTCAACTCGAATTATTTGACTACAAACCCAAACTACAAGAGATGCATGGGCAGGTCATTCCTGAATCCTACGTTGAAGGAAAGAATTTTGCATTCATTAAGAAGGACGCCACCCTATTAGGCACCCAGCGTAAATTTAGACGCTACGGGCAATCTGGACTTGAAATATCCGAACTACTGCCCCATCTTGGCAAGCATGCCGACGATATCGCCATCATTCGCTCTATGAAAACCGAAGTGTTCAATCATGGGCCAGCAAAATTATTTACCAATACGGGTTTTCAACGATTTGGCCGACCCTCAATGGGCGCTTGGGTAACATATGGAATCGGGTCCGAATCAAAAGATCTACCAGGATTTTTAGTGATGCACTCAGGTCCTCGTGGTCCTCGTGGCGGTACGCCATTGTGGGGAAGCGGGTTTCTGCCAACCACGTATCAAGGAGTACCGTTATTAAACAACGCGGATCCCATTCTTAATCTATCCACGCCCGCTGGAATTGAGTCACAGGGACAAGCGGAGTTCATCGATACGGTCAGCGACCTAAATAACGCTAGGCTACAACAAGTCGGTGACCCTGAAATCGCAACACGTATTGCCACATATGAAATGGCCTATCGTATGCAAAGTAGTGCACCGGAGCTAATGGATCTTAAGAGTGAAACGCAAGAAACACTCACTGCTTACGGGATTACAGATCCCGCTAAACCCTCATTTGCGCGAAATTGCCTGCTCGCTCGGCGACTCATTGAACGGGGTACTCGATTCGTCCAATTGTTTCACACCGACTGGGACCATCACGGTAATGCCGGTACTAACCTAGGCATACCTCTCGAACAACGTTGTGCCGAAACGGACCAACCCACCGCGGCGCTAATTCAAGATCTCAAAAATCGTGGGATGCTCGAGGATACGATCGTAATGTGGGGTGGCGAATTTGGCAGAACACCACAGGGCGAACCACGCGAAAAAACCCCCGGTCGTGATCACCATATCGATGCGTATTCGATGTGGCTCTGTGGCGGAGGAATCAAAGGGGGAGTCAGTGTCGGCCAAACAGACGAACTCGGGTATTACGCAGTTGAGGATATCGTACCTGTCCATGACCTACAAGCAACCGTACTGCATTGCCTCGGATTAGATCACAAGAGGCTAACTTATCGATTTCAAGGCCGTGATTACCGACTCACCGATGTCGGTGGAAACGTCGTTACAAAAATCCTCACCTGATCGGTCTACCAACTGGCTCAACAGACCAAACAATTAACTCAAACATCCTAGCTACCCAGTATCGATTCCAAGTAAATATTCATGACAACAACTAATCAAATGAAACGCGGCTTAACGATGCGAACCACTTTCGTTGTGGTAGCCCTATACACCGCGGTCTGTATGAACTGTTCTGCGGTAGTCGGCCAGAACACAGCCAGACCGACTGCAAAAGAAATCGAGTTTTTTGAATCCAAAGTTCGCCCCTTGTTAATTCAACATTGTTATGAATGTCACAGTGCCAAGACTAAGGAACCCAAAGGAGGTTTACGGGTAGATGGACGAGCGTTCTTGCTAGCCGGCGGTGATACGGGCCCGGCAATAGAACCGGGTAATCAAGACAGCCTTTTCCTCGATGCTATTGGGTATGGAGACGTTTATCAAATGCCTCCCAAAACTAAATTACCCCCACAAGAGATCAATATTTTCAAACAGTGGGTCAAAATGGGAGCTCCTTGGCCTGCTGAAGAAGCCATTACACCAACGGCCACCAATAATTTCGATATCCAACAACGCATCTCAAGTCATTGGGCGTGGACAGGTCCTAAGCAAACACGTATACCACGAGTCAAAAATAAAATCTGGCCACAACAACAACTCGATCACTTCATCTTGGAAAAACTTGAAGACAATGATCTGCAACCCAACCTACAAACAGATCGGGCAACGTTAATCCGCCGAGCCTATTTTGATATCACGGGGTTACCACCCACCCCCGCTGCCGTTCAGAGTTTCATTGCAGACCCAGAACCCACAAAACATGCCTTTGCGAAAATCGTCGATCAACTGCTCGCTTCTGAACATTTTGGCGAACGTTGGGCACGACACTGGATGGATCTCGTTCGTTATGGAGAATCCTACGGACACGAGTTCGACTATACGATTCCCCATGCCTACAAGTATCGTGACTATCTTATTAGAGCGATCAATAAAGATGTTCCCTATAACCAGTTTATTACGGAACAAATCGCCGGAGATCTTATGCCATCGCCACGTTTTGGTGCCAATCAAATCAATCAGTCTCTACAGGGGACTGGCTTCTGGTGGATGGGCGAAGCAGTCCATGCTCCGGTCGATGTCGTACAGGATGAAGCGGACCGAATTGACAATCAAATTGACGTATTGGGAAAAGCTTTCCTCGGCGTAACGGTCGGCTGCGCCCGCTGTCATGATCATAAATTTGACGCCATCTCCACAAAGGACTATTACGCCCTGGCCGGATTTTTGCAGAGTTCGCGGCGAGATATTCGTGCGTTGTATCCAGCCGGAACAATCAAACCACTAGTGCAACAAATGGCCCAGTTACAGTTGAAGCTATCCGCCAAAGTTGCTGTCAATATCTCGGCAAACACAGTTTTAGGCGGCGAGGAATTTTCCCGGTATCTCTTAGCCGTTCGGGAAGTAAATCGGCGAAAAATCGAATATGACAAGGCACCTGACGAAACCGTCGTATTTGAAGATTTTGAAAATCCTGATTATGACGGTTGGACTGTAGAAGGCACCGCTTTTGGTGACCGTCCGATCACTAAAGAAACCCAGGCGCCCTATCAGGGTGTACAAAAAGCCCATGGTTTAGGTTGGGCTAATTCACACAATATTCGCAAATCTACCGATACGAAAAATGGGGATTCCCTGAAAGGTCGTTTGCTTAGTCCCGTATTTAAAATAGACCATCGTTATCTCCATTTTCTGATCTGTGGCGGCAAGCACAAAGAGAAAACCTGCGTTAATCTGATCATTGACGAAAAGCAGGTATTCTCCCAAACCGGATTCAATAAAAACGAATTTTCACCGATACGATGGGATCTTGAACCCTATAAAGGCAAAATGGCACAAATTGTCGTTGTCGATGATCAAGAAGGAAGTTGGGGAAATATCGGCGTTGATCACATTCTCTTTAGCCCGCACGAAAATCTGTCAACAAAAGATAGCCCTGAGGCTCAAGCAAAAGTAATGGCCGAAGTCGCTGCAGAATTCGACATAACTGCTGACAAATTACAAATGTGGGTTTCGGCAATCATCTCCAAGGAAACAGACCCTATCCAGCATCCGTTACACATCTGGCGACAAACCATGGACGTAGCCACCAAAAATCTCAACGGCCAGTTACAGGCCGTAAAAAAACAAAGTGTGGTTGGACTCCAACAGACCGCTGACATATTGTCAAACAGTCCACAGCTAGATGGCTTTCCGCAATGGTCGACTCAGTGGTATATCCAGGGAGAATCGTTTCCGATTAAGCCGACACCGTCAGGCACGTTAGATCTGCGTGGAGAAGTGATTCAATTATTCAAAACCGGCAGTATCCACTCGGGGCAGTTATCCAACAAGCTACAGGGCTCGTTCCGCAGTCCAACATTTGAGTTAAATCATAATGCCATTCAAATGAAGCTCCAGGGTAACGGCGTGGAATCACGATTAATCATCGATGGATTCTTCATGTATCGTTTCAACGGCCTGCTATTCCGAGGGTTTTCCACGACGGCAAATTCGCCTGATACTTCACGTTGGCACCGTCTCCAAGGTGATGTCAGCCGCTATCAGGGACATACCGGCTATGTTGAATTTCTCGACCAAGGAAATGGCAGCATCTGTATTGATGATATCCGCTTTACCAATGAAGGCAGTCCACCGGAAATTCCCACTCCATTACTGCAGGATCTAATCACACCGCAACTGGACAGCCACGAGGCTTTTGCTCTGAGC
The DNA here is from genome assembly GCA_018658605.1 of Planctomycetaceae bacterium. The sequence goes on from JABHUV010000146.1 coordinate 10,426, forward strand.
TACGGCCGACAATGGGAAAACGCTCTGGCAAATTGGCGTACGGCACAACTCAATGACGAAGATGTTGACCTGATTAACTGGGCTTTTAAACACAAATTGATCGAAGTGCCCCAGGACATACTTGCCCACCTGAGCGATCAATGGCAACAATTTAAAAAATTAGATAGTGAGATTCCAAAACATGAAAATGTTCTCGTCATGGCAGATGGCAGTGGTGAGAACGAGGATATCTTCGTCCGTGGAAATCACAAAGTGTCGGGCGAAACAGCACCGCGACAGTTGCTAACGGCCATCGTTGGCGAAAAGATAACGCAATCATCGGGCAGTGGGCGACTGGAATTAGCCGCCGACATTGCGGATGCCAATAATCCATTGACTTCAAGAGTCATGGTAAACCGGATCTGGCACCATCTGTTTGGTCGAGGCATCGTGGCTTCGACAAATAACTTTGGCGTTTTAGGACAACGGCCTACCCATCCTAAACTGTTAGACTATCTAGCTCGTCGTTTTTCCGACGAACATCAATGGTCTGTGAAAGGCATGATTAAGGAAATTATGCTCAGCAGTACCTATCAGTTGAGCAGTACCCCCAATCCAGAGTATTTGAATTCGGATCCTAATAATTTTTTGCTTTACCGACAAAATATCCGCCGACTGCAAGGGGAAGCGATCCGCGACAATATTATTGCAGTTTCCGGACGTCTGGACAAAAAGATGTTTGGTCCCAGTCTGCCTGTTTACCTCACCCCATTTATGTCCGGTCGCGGACGACCCCAAACAGGCCCAATAGACGGAGCAGGACGGAGGAGTATTTATATTAGCGTGCGGAGAAATTTTATTGCTCCCATGATGCTCGCCTTTGACACACCTGTTCCATTCAATTCAATTGGCAGGCGAAATGTATCCAATGTTCCTAGCCAGGCATTAATTCTGATGAATGATCCGTTCGTGATTGAACAATCTCAGGTGTGGGCTAAACGCCTGATGGCCAATGATCAACAAACTCCCACTGACCGAATCGATCAGATGATACGCGAAGCGTTTGGGCGACCCGCTACCAAAATCGAATTGGCAGATGCCGGCGATTTCCTTGAAATACAACGCGAGCAATACGGTATCGTCAAGGAAAATCTCATGACCGACATTCGTCTGTGGGCAGACCTAGGGCATGTCCTGATGAATTCAAAACCATTTATTTATATTGACTAACGTATAGGCTCCATGCATGAACTTTCCTTGTACTCAATCTAGATCTATCCTCTCGCGCAGGCAGTGGCTACAACACAGTGCTTGCGGATTTGGCACACTGGCATTGGCCAACCTACTAACCAACGATGGATTAGCAGCGAATGAGGGACGTCGAGCCACGCAAAATCCCTTTTTGCCTCGATCCTCTCATTTTCCAGCCAAAGCCAAACACATTATTTACCTTTATATGGACGGTGCTCCTTCCCACGTCGATATCTGGGACCCAAAACCACGCCTGAAAAAAGATAATGGCAAACCGTTTTCGATGAAGATTGAACCGACTCAATTCAATAATATCGGAAACACATTGGCAAGTCCTTGGAAATTTAACAACTACGGTGAAAGTGGAATTCCCTGTAGTGATTTATTTAAACATACAGCACAACATGTCGATAAATTTGCTGTGATTCGATCCATGTCGTCAAATTTTTCCGAACACACCAATGCCAATTACTTTCTACATACCGGTATTGGAGTTCAGGGCCGTCCCAGCATGGGGGCGTGGGCCGGTTATGGACTCGGTAGCAATTGTGCAAACCTACCCGCATATGTCGTACTCAATGGCGGACTGACACCACCGGGGGGACTTGATAATTTCGGCAGTGGATTTTTGCCGGCAAGCTATCAAGGTAGTGTGTTTGGTGCATCGAAAGAACCGGTAGCCTATATCCAGCGGCAGGAGGCATCTGCTGAATTGCAAAAAAACAAACTAGCATTACTTAAAAAAATGGACCGGCGTGATTCCGAGCGTTTGAACCATGAGGATCAAATCGAATCTGCCATTGCAAATTATGAACTCGCATATCGAATGCAAAACTTTGTCCCTGAATTGACAGACTTTAGCAGTGAATCCGAGGCCATTCAGAATCTATACGGCATCCATGCCAAAACAAAAGGAACGGCGATTTACGCCCGCCAATGTTTGCTGGCTCGGCGACTCGTGGAACAGGGCGTACGTTTTATTGAACTTACCTGTCCCAACGTCTCCCACGATCGATGGGATCAACACAACAATCTATTTGCTGGGCATACCGATAATGCCATGGCCGTGGATCAACCAATCGCTGCTCTAATTACGGATCTGGAGCAACGAGGAATGTTGGACGAAACACTAATCATCTGGTCAGCAGAATTCGGAAGGACTCCCTTTGCTCAAGGTAGCAATGGCCGTGATCATAATCCGTTTGGTTTCACACTTTGGATGTGTGGAGCTGGAATCAAAGGGGGAACGATCCATGGTGCAACCGATGAATATGGCTATAAAGCGGTTGAAAACAAACAATCGATTCACGATCTTCATGCAACCATGCTCCACTTGATGGGTATGGATCATGAACAGTTGACCTTTCGTTTTAGTGGACGTGATATGCGACTAACCGACGTTCATGGCGAAGTTATTCATGACATCTTGGCCTAGGCAATCACAAACGTCGCATCTCCCTCGCGGACCATTGGAAATGTCTGCATGACGATAATTCGCCCAGTTTGCAGTGAGATAATCTCGACGATCTCACTGCCGTCCATGCTGCGGACTCGCCCCAAAACATCGCCTTTGGAAACTTGATCTCCAAGCTGAAAACAGGGACTCAGTACTCCATCTAACGGTGCTGGGTTGCAAATCTGCATGTGCCCAGATCCCTCGGCGGCGTCTTCAATAGTAAATTCAATACGACTCTCTGGTTGCTGACGTTCAATCATCCCCAGCATGCCCATGACATTCTTACATCCATCAACATAGGCCGTAACGCCGTCTTGGGAACATTGCGCCGAACCTAAGTATTCAGTATAGATCGCCGGAATATTATTCTCACAGGCAATCGACATCGAACGTCCCTTCAGTCGCCAATCTGTTCCCCACACAAATGGCAGATTAAAAGCTTGTGCCATGGCACGACTCCCCGCCAAAGCTTTCTCGTTTGGATTCAACGGATAACCCGCCAGTGGATACACTGCTGATCGTGTGCCTCCTGTATGCATATCAATATAATAATCGGCCGAACATATTAATTGAGTCAATTCATAGGCAACCCGCTGGGTCAGACTTCCCTCGGGATTTCCTGGACACGTACGGGCGAGATCAAGACCGTCGCCGCCGGTTCGCTGACCCAACAGAAAAGCAGCTTCGTTAATCACCGGTACTAAGACGACCGTTCCTGACAGCAGATTCGCCGGTACCCAATCTAATAATTGATGCACACACTCAATGGATTCGAATTCGTCACCATGCACTCCGGCTGTAATGACTAAACGCGGGCCTACCGCGTCGCTGCCACATGAAGTGACTGAAAATAAACTCATCGTATTTGCTTACCTTTTTGAATTACTACTTCGGCTGTTATTAATTTTCCATTTCGCTGATTGCCGAGACAATCTGTCAAAACTTGATCGTCGCCAGACAAGCTGAAAATCTGGAAATTTGCTGGCATTCCCTTATGGAAACATTTGTCATTACTCAACCCTAAAACTTCGACCGGACGGGTCGTGATCGCCCGCAAAACCATATTTAACGGCATTCCAATTGCCATCATCTTACTCGCAACTAATGCTAATGTATGAGGCGGATGCATTCCAATATGTCCGCGTTGTAAATCCGTCGAAATCGTGTCCGGCATAAAACCTGATTGTATTGCAAGTTGGGCAACATCAAAATTGAACGACTGGCAGCCGTGGCCGACATCAAACACAATGCCACAATGCCGCGCGTTACAAATTTCCGGCAAAATACCCGTGGCATCAACTATTGAGTGAGGGGCAGGGCGAAAGCAATAGGTCACAATATCTCCGGGACGTAATAAACGCAGTTGTTCCTCAATCGGCCAATCTACATGCCTCCGCATGCCATAGAGAATTGGCAATTTTAATTCCTCCGCTGCACGAACTGCGATTTTTAGAACCTTTTCAGGATCTACATGGGGGCAACTGTTACGACTGACGTTAACACTCACGGCCACAATCTGCGTGGCGAACTGTTGACCCGCAGCGATGCACAGTTCAAGATCAATATCCTCAATCGTCGAAATTGATGCTGCACTACGACTTTCACCATACTTGGAAATATTGATCGCCAATTTAACATCGGTTTGGCTGGGGATGATGATTCTATCTACGAACTCCTGGACACCCAACGCGCCGGCATCCCCCTGTGATATAACTTGATTGACGCCCGTGTACAGTGAGTTCTGATCAGGGTCGCTACCAAATCGGCTGGCATAATGGTCTGGATGTGTATGCAAGTCAGTTACAGCGGGTAACAGAATGCCATCCGACTCGATTAACCTCTTTGCGTGCCAATTCAAATCCGGTCCGAAATCCACAAGAGTGCCGTCTTTGATCGCCAACTGCAACGGTGAGTTGTGTAATTGGTAACCATCAAACCACTGTTGAACGTGCAACAGTAAATCACAAGCGGACTGAGATTCCATCATGTTCAAGGCAACTCCATCGTGGCTCAACGGTCCGCATTATCTTCAAATGGAAACATCGGTCGCCGCCGATTTTGATAATTAAGTTGATCCATATCAGCCGTTGTAGATCCCGCTGTATTAACACGTAATAGATGCGTACAAACAGGCTCATAAGCTGCGATCGGTGCGTTGACTCCTTTGGCTATCAAAATATGGAAATCCGCGGGCTCAACGTCGAACGTGGTTAGTTGCTTTAAACTAAAAGGAGGTTGTCGACGGCTCGTCACCATGATAGTAATCCCCGAATCGTGTCGCAAAACTGCCGTCGCACCTTGATCACAATGCGCCGCACCACCGTGCCGAGGTTGAGGTTCGTGGAACTTACCATCATATAACCCTACTAACTTGACGTCACCACACCACGGTTCACCATGATCATCGTCCGTTTTACCACCAACCGACACGCTTAAAATGTCACCGATTCCACTCTCCGACGCTTGCACCACAACCGCTGGGTCATAGATACAAACGAACATATTGTGTAAGCCTATCTTGTCACAAGCGTGCAATAAGATAGTACTATCGGCCGGTGAACCACCGCCAGTGTTATCACCCATATCCAATAAGCAAATGGGGCCGTCGAGTTGAGCAGATTTCTCAAGTGTTACCTCCAGCGGTTCTAAGTCTGCCTTAAAGCCATCGCGATATGTGTCGAGGAAATCGGCGAGTTCTGTGGCACATCGCTCTGCTAGATCCAAGTCGTTGTTGGTCACAACAATAAATGCGGAACCCATTTCAGCTACATCTGCATAAGGAAACCCGAGCATGATGCTATTTGACAAGACTCCCTCCACTGCGAGTTGCAAATCTGCCTTCTGGTAAAGTGGCAAGCATGGTGGCGCAGTTGATTCTTGTTTTTGGATATTAATTGCTATTGCCGGAGTAGCGATCGCCATCGTGGGTTGGATATCGCCGTGCAACGTGTCAATCAGCAGGTTCGCTGCTTGCACACCCACTTGGAACTGATCTAAATGCGGATTACTACGGTAAGCGACCAAGGCATTGCAAGCTGTTGCCATCTTTTCTGATAAATTGCCGTGCGGATCCAGCGTGGCGACTATCGGAATGTCACTGCCTACAACATTTCGCACCAAACTCATCCAGTGTCCATCTGCATCGCGATAATCTTGTGAGACGGTTGCGCCGTGTGGTGCTAGTAACAACCCATCAAGCGGCAATGCAGCCTTCAATAATTCAATAATTCGGCTGGTAATCTTCTCATAGGCAGACGCACAAATCGTGCCGTAGGGCATTGCTCGCGCAAACAAGAGGGGCATAATTTCAATTTCGTCCGCATCTGCTTCTAACCGTGAAATGAAGCCTGCTGTTTCGTGATGCGTACCTGACATCCTTTCAATAAAAGCATCCCCTTCCAGCAAGTAATCACTCTGAAAATGCTCGTACGTTGTCCGTTCAGAGATGAACGTATTCGATTCGTGTAGAAAGCCAATAAGGCCAATTCTTTTTTTCGCCATCCTGTTGTACCCTATAAAACTCCGTATTTACGGTAGGCATCGGTAGCCAACATACCATCGATAATTGCATCGCGAGTGATGTTTTCATCGTGTACTTTTTGCCAAGCGTTATGCATTGCCTGTTCTTCAATTTCTTGGGGCACGACAACAATACCATCTTGATCTGCCAAGACTAAATCGCCTGACCGAAAGATCACGTCGTCGATTTTCACGGGTTCATCTACGGCGACAACACGCTGCCGATTGAGGCTATCATAAATACAGCGAGCCGTGGCAAACACCGTGAAGCCCATTGCTTTCATCTTGGTGATATCTCGAACAGCGCCATCGACAATCGCACCAACACAGCCTCGATTTTTAGCTGCTGTAGAAAGTAGTTCACCCCAGATACCTGAACGCATACTGCCGTTCGCGGCGCAAATCAACACATCATTTGGTTCACAACTGTCGACAGCCTGTAATTCTAATTCATAGGGAGCAGGATCTTCAAAATCAATGTCTTCCCAGCTTGTGGTACGGCATCGGCCAACAAGTACTTCGTCTACAGTCAACGGCAAAAGTTGCGTTCTGGGAGATTGATTTGTAAAACCCAATCCATCGAGAGCATCACAAACCACCGCTGAGTAAAGCGATTGCCGCATCATGTCCAAGGTGATCGTTTCCGATTGACTCATTTTGAATATCCAAGCTTAAAAAATACAAACCTAACTGTA
>JABHUV010000294.1 GCA_018658605.1 Planctomycetaceae bacterium
CCTCGATTTCGAGAGCGCCGGCCGTCTTGCGATCTTTCGGCGTCGCCATCTCGAGATGCTGGTGTATTTTCATCGTCGAAGTCGATCGACGTCGCGATCTCCTCAGCATCAAACACGACCTCATCATCACGGGTATCAGATTCGCTACGGGAAAACAGTTGGTCAATCGCACACGCCATATCGTCAGTGGTTTCCGCCTGGTTCAAAAGTGCAAGGGGATCGTCAGATAACGCCGAATTTCCCTCCGCCCCACTTTCGCCAACATCATTCTTGTCCTTATTCCCGGACCGCCAGAATGCCCAGCTACCACGTTTCTTCTTTTTTGGGGGCGGTCCGCCGGTCGCAGTTGGATTTTCACTGACAGATGTTTTTTCAGCGGGGGGAATCGGTTCGTCTGTTCCGACAGATTTTTCGCTTGCTGATCGATCCGCCACAGATTCTTTTGACTCAATGGCTTTTTCCGGCGTGATCTCCGGTTCACGTTTACTACCGCCGAGATCCGCAGCAAGAGATTCCCAGTGACTTGTTTTAGAGTCAGTCATGAATATTCATAATCCGTAATGTTTTTAGGGGAGTAAGCAGCCCGTATTCTATCTGTAGAACAGCGAAAACGTAAGCTGACAATTGTAATAGTTTTCCCATTACGAGGGCAAGAATTCAGAGTCATTGGCGACCATACTATCGCCATGACATATTTTCAAAGCATGTGTGAAAATAATTTAGCCAACTGAGCACATTAGCTTTAGCGCCGGTCGACAAAGAAATTACCGTTACTACCTACGTCGAACAGCGGGCTGTTATAGTCAAGATCATAAGGCGTTTTACAACCGGGATAGAACACTAAATTGAATCCAACGTTCCAGCTTTCTTCTCGATAGCCGTCGGTCGCTGAACCTTCTTCTGGAACAAGATAAGTGGCGTTTGCGTCAAATGCCCAATTCTCGTTGATGGGTGCTAGTAGTTGTACTCCTAGTATTCCGTCCTTATTTCCGGTGAATCCGCCCATCAGCCTCGTCATGACACCAGTTTCTGCATTTATATTGCGAATAAAGAACGTGTAGACATCGACACTATACCATGACTCATTGATGATGCTGGGATTGGTTTTGCCTACGCTGGTCCTCGTATCACCGTGGTCGGCATCAAGTGCCATCCAAAATCCGATTTCATGCGAGTCGGGAAACTTCCAACTTATTTCTGTGCGCACTTGGAGCATATCTAGATTATAGTTCCAGTCATCGTGCATATAGTCAACCACTGCTCCACCCTGTAGGCCCCAGTCAGCGCGATGGAACACTCCGGTTGTGAGAAATAGTTGTTTACGATCGCTGGTGGTTGTTTCACTACCGGACAAATTCGTTTGTGTGCCGCGTAATCCGAATTGTGCAGACACCTCACCACGTCCCAAGCAATTAAAACCTTTTCCAAAATTAAAACCTTCTGTGAACCCGAAACTTGCCGCGCCGCCTCGATTCAAAGGACCAGTAAAAGCGTTGATGCCGGTAAAAAACGTAAAGCGATCCCAGTCGATCGTCGGGCATGGAATCAAACAACCGTCAGCGCAAATACCTAAACGACCGCCGCAAAAAGAACCAAGACTATTTTCGACAATTATTTCCCCAACAACGGGACCCGTACTATTATTGCTATTGATTAACGGGCTTGCTAGAGTTTCGTTCGAGTTAGCTTCCTTGGGATTCGCTGATAAATTTAGTTCAGCGGGAACCTCTTCAACTCGCAGCACCGAGGACGTATCATCACCGTCGGGTAACGCGTAGGTTGCATGTGAAAGAACAGAGTCAATCTCCGGGCCGATGATCGTCATTAAGGTAGCGTCCTCAGCCACAGAGGCCCGCAAAGGATTGTCCGCTGCGTAGAGCGCATGTTGAGACGTAAAATAGGCCGCGAATCCAATTGAGGCAACGATCTTCAGGGATTGTTTAATCAACATCTTATGGACATCCTTGTTCACTTAAACACCGAATAAGGTTAATATGCCGTTAATCGGACAAGTTGGCCAATTCATTAGATAAACCACTATGAATAACCAAATATTCGGGATAACTTTATTTCCAGCGTCATTACAAGAAAATATTATGCCAGACCAACGCCCCAATATCATATTTATCATCACGGATCAGCAACGTTTTGATACCATCAATGCCCTAGGCTTTGATTTTATGGACACACCGCACCTTGATCGTCTGGTTCGCGAAGGTGTATCCTTTACGGGTTGTCATGTGACCGCGGCGTCTTGCGCTCCGGCACGAGCCAGTCTTTTTAAGGGCTATTACCCACACACTACGGGCATTCTGAAAAACGCAGATCGATGGCGTGAAAGTTGGGTTGAACTACTAAATTCTTCCGGTTATCACTGTACAAATATCGGTAAAATGCATTCGTGGCCATTCGAAACTCCATTGGGTTTTGACGAGCGATATGTGGTGGAGAACAAAGACCGTTATCTTGAGGGGCGGTATTACTTTGACGAGTGGGATAAAGCCCTTCGTTTTCGTGGGTTAATCAAACAACAGCGCGAGCAATACCGACAAATTCCGGATTACAATGAAAAATTGGGAGCATTTGACTGGAACCTTCCTGCAGACACACATCCAGACAACTTTGTCGGAGATATGGCGTGTTGGTGGTTGGATGCGCATCCACACACGAACCCAAAGCCGCTATTTTTACAAATAGGCTTTCCCGGTCCGCACCCACCCTACGACCCCGTGCCTAGCTATGTCGAGCCGTATCTTGCCAAATCGCTTCCGATAATGGATGTCACTCAGCAGGAGTTGGACGCCCAACCACCACCACTGGCGGAACTACGACGACACAATAGTGAAATAGACCACGACTCGGTCATCATGCCGTTAAATCCAACGACAGATCAAAGGCACCGCCAACGAGCCTACTATTGTGCCAATGTCACCATGATCGACGAAAAGGTTGGACAAATAATGGAGTCGCTCGACCGAAATGGTTATTTGGACAATACGGTTGTGATTTTTACAAGCGATCACGGTGACTGCCTCAGCGATCACGGTCACAGTCAAAAATGGACCATGTACGACCTAATAACACAAATTCCATTAATTGTGTGGTCGCCCGGTCGGTACCCCGCAGGAAAAGTCGTTGATGCACTTTGCCAGCAAATGGACCTTGGACCAACTATTTTGGACCTCGCAGACGTCGATATTCCCCCAACCCTTGAAGCGGTTAGTTTATCCGCTGCGTTTACCGAGGATGACTGGGCTGGACGAGAATATCTTTTCGCTGAGCAAGCTAAGGATGGGATTTTGACTGACGCAGAGTTTATGACCATGGTCAGAACGTCGCGTCACAAATTAGTCCATTTCCTGGACGAACCTTTTGGCCAATTATTTGATTTAAAGAGCGACCCACAAGAGGTGATTAACCTTTGGGATTCGGCGGAATATGAGACCGTGAAACAAGAAATGCTCGCTGAATTAAGAGAATGGCGAATTCGTAGCGCTTTACAAACAGCGGACTTATTCCAGGATCACCGATAGCCAACAGAAATTTGTAAAACTTCTCGCAAATCAAAACTTCCGTCAAATGACGGCGTTACTACACTAATAATGTATGATGCTTTGCACAGTACGGGGGCTGAGCCGCTCACGAGCGTTTAAAAAATCTAGCTCCACGACAAAACAACAACTAACGACAACAGCTTCTTGCTTCTCAAGTAAATCGCAACAAGCTTTAATCGTCCCGCCAGTGGCGAGAAGATCGTCAACTAATAAGACGCGGGTACCCTTTTCAACTGCGTCCACATGCATTTCTAACGTGTCTTTTCCATATTCCAAATCATATTCCAAGGAATTAGTGTCGTATGGGAGTTTCCCAGCTTTACGGATGGGAATAAATCCGCAGTTCAGCGCTACTGCCACGGGAACTCCGAAGATAAACCCACGAGCATCAGGGGCAGCTACTACGTCGACTTGAAAATTGCAAGCAAGGTCCACAATTGTTGAGACAGCTAACCTCAAAGCATCTGCATTTTGTAACAACGGGCAGATATCCTTAAAGTTCACGCCAGGAACGGGATAATCGGGAATGTCTCGGATGTATCGAGATAACTTAGCAGCAGGACTCATTAGGCAACCGTTTTCTTGAAGTATCGACGCTCCTGAGGAGCTTTTAGCTCATCGCCGAGTTGAGTCAGGGCCTCGATCTCTATTTGACGCACGCGCTCACGCGTTATTCCCAAACGCTTACCTATTTCTTTTAGGGTGTGTGGTTGTTGACCATTAAGTCCAAATCTCATTTCAAGAACTAGCGAATCTCTTTGGTTCATGTCCTTGAGGCTGTTCATGATATGGTTTAAAGCGTCAGCCTTAACAAGGTTTGCTTCTGGTGTTTTAACACGATCATCACTAACGACATCCCCTAGCGCCCAACCGTTTTCATGATGGTCAGATTGTGGCGCCGATGTTTGGACGTGGATTGCTTTACGAATCATCGGTAACTTACGACGTTCGATACCTAGTAAACGAGCGACTTCTTCATCTGTTCCGTTGCGTCCTAGCACATCCATAAGGCGGGCATTGGCACGTCGCCATTTAGACAACAACTCAACCATATAGGCGGGGATGCGAATTGTTTTTGAAGTATTGATCAGTGAACGTTTAATGGACTGCTTAATCCAATAGCTAGCGTAAGTACTAAAGCGCGTTCCCATCGTGGGGTCGAATCCCTCAACGGCACGCAATAAACCGAGATTACCTTCCTCAATTAAATCCTGGAGCGGTAAGCCGCGGTGATTGTATTTACGGGCGATATTCACAACCAAACGCAAATTCGCTCGAACCATCCAGTCACGCGCCTCTCCATCCCCCTTCTGGATCTTTCTGGCAAGTTCCTTTTCTTGATCCGCCGTGAGCAGGTCTGTCGCATTGATTTCACGTAGGTATGTCTCAAGGGGGTTTTGAGGTTTTGCGGATCCTGTTGTGGCTTGTTTTGGGGGGGCAATGGTTGCCATTTTTCGTATTTCCTATAACAAATGATTCGAGAATATCCTCGCTAACCTTTGCTATCGGAATGTAAACCCACAACATTAACTTGAGCGGCAAACATGCTGACTACGCAGTTCATTCCTACTTTACCGGAGGTAATAAAAAAACCGCACTAACGGAGTGACCCTTTTAGTACGGTTGTAACGGCGCCCGAATGAGCGTTTATTCGTCAGATTCGACAGAATCCACATCTGCAGCTTCTTCTTCAGGAGCTTCTGCGGCTTCTTCTTCAGGAGCTTCTTCTTCAGGAGCTTCTTCTTCAGGAGCTTCTTCTTCAGGAGCTTCTTCTTCAGGAGCTTCTTC
>JABHUV010000295.1 GCA_018658605.1 Planctomycetaceae bacterium
GATTCGTGACGATTACCTGCATCGCCACCTTGGTTCTCGGCAAAATACTCAGGCTTGATCATCTTGCCAATATCATGAAAATAAGCTCCCACACGACACAACAAGCCGTTAGCACCAATCGCCTCCGCGGCAGGTTCACTTAACGTCGCCACATTTAACGAATGCATAAATGTTCCCGGAGCGCGGCGCTGTAACTCAGTTAACAACGGATGCGCCGGATCACCCAGTTCCATTAAGCTGATGTCAGTCTGTACACCAAAAGCCCACTCAATAATAGGCAGCAAACCGGTCATAAAGAACCCAGACAAGCAGACACAGAATCCATACCAAGCTGCACCTTGGAGCAGATTTGTAATGTAATTCGCTTCGACAGCCGAGCCGCCGAGTAGCTGATCCCAAAAATCTAGCCCTGTTGAGCCAAACGTCTGCCCTGCGAGAATACTCACACCTAGCGTCGTGGCCAGTGTAATTACTCCCCCACCAAAGCCAATTACGATCAGTCGTAACCGCGATCGCAAACGACCCAACAACAATGCAGTCGAAGTGATGGCTGATATTACAATAATATACTCTGCTAATGTGCTTCCCGTCGCCACTGCAACTATCAAAGCTACTGTGCTCGACAGTAACAAGGCGGAATCGCGTCGGTAACAAATAGTCATAACCATCGTAAACATGACCAATGGTATCAACTCGGCTCGCCAAGTATCGTTGGAAGTCGCCGTGGCCAATAATACAACAATGATGACCAATGCCAACAACCGAACCAACCTCTTGGTCTGGTTGACCAGCGACGATTCATACACTGCAAGGTACACACCACACAATGTAAACAAAGCCAAGTACATCCCGAAATTTGCCAAACCATAGCCCAAAGACTGCTCATACCGAGCAAAACGACCACTGATAATCTGATCGTACTCCTGCCGTAATAGCTGGATATCGCCCACCCCAAGTGATTGTGTTGCCGGAGCAAGCATCTGCCCCGGATGATAGCGTTTGAACTGAGTCGCAACTTGCGATCGTTGTGACTCTCGCTGTTGCATTGATAAGGGAGCGTTGTACGTTAACGTCACCGAAATCCCATTGCCGCGAACCCAAGTGAGCAGCATTTTCTGAACAGCCGGAGTGTCTTCTTGAGCAAACATGCCTTCTTCAAGGGCCTTAGCAATGCTTCCCGACAAGCCCGCTAAAATGGAATCTCGATGTAATACCGCTACGCTATGCAACTCAACATTCTGATTCTCCCCTGCTTGAGCCTGCGTTAACACTTGTATCATATGCTGACTACCTTCGTCGATTCCATGCTCGAGTTCGAGCAATACTCCGTTGGCAATCCATGGTTCAAATATAAGTGCAAGCACTGCGTCAAAACTGCTCTGTCCTTGATCGCTCGACAACAACAACTTCAATTGATCATAGGCCTGCTGCTCTTGTTGCTCGCTCATCGTCACAACTGCCGAGAGAGCACTGTCGGCGTCGTCTGTATCCCTACCGCCGTCGGTTGTAATCTCGCCATCCGTATCTTCGCTTTGCTCAGTCGGAACTAAGTTATGATACAACGATCGCCATATCGCTGGATCTAGTTCCTCAAAGGAAGCACTGCGACCTACAGCGGATATCGCTTGTTGTAACAACTGTAGTTGATCAGTCACAACGTGTGGATCATGATCATAAACACAGACAGCTTCAGCAACAGCACGTCGCTGACGTGTTTCGGTCTCGACCGGATCCTCTACTTGAAACGCAACCGCGGCGACAATATCTCGCTCTGGAATCATACCAATACGGTACGAAAACGGTGGCATCCAACCCAACGTAATTCCCCACATAATCGCCGCTGCTAGCAGACACAATATTAAATGCCCCCATGTTTTGCCGCTACTAAGTGCTGTCGTAAATACTTTGCGCAGCGATTTCTTCGACACTTCAATCGTGAGTGTGCGAGCATGTCGTTTTCTATTAGATCCACCGTTGGTTTTCATAGTTTTATAATCAATGAACTCAATTCAAAATCCAGCAATAAGTGACTTATCAAGAACGCTTCTGATTGCGATTGTTGGTTAATTTTTCGGGGCGAGTTTCATACGCAGACACAATTTTTTGCACCAATGGGTGGCGAACAATATCAGCAGCTGTTAATTCCAAACTAGAAACACCTTGGATTTGAGCTAAGCGTCTTGTCGCATCAATGAGACCACTCGGGGTGTTTAACGGCAGATCGATTTGAGTGGCATCGCCAGAAACGACAATTTTCGAGTCTGCACCCATGCGAGTCAAAAACATTTTCATTTGTGAAGCAGTCGTATTTTGTGCTTCATCCAAAATAATGAACGCTTGGTCCAACGTTCGCCCACGCATGTAAGCCAAAGGAACCACTTCGATAATATCCTGTTCCATAAACTGCTTCATCGTGTCAAATCCGACCAACGACTGCAGGGCATCAAAAAGTGGCCGTAGATACGGATTGATCTTAGCATGTAAGTCGCCAGGCAAATATCCTAAGCTCTCACCCGCCTCAACCGCAGGACGGACCAGCACAATGCGGCGAACATCCTGATGCTTCAATGCTTCCACTGCCATGGCAACCGCTAAAAACGTTTTTCCCGTTCCAGCCGGTCCGACTGCAAACACCAAATCACTATCGCGTATCGCTTGAACATACAATGCCTGGCCAGCGGTTCGTGGCGCGATACGATGAGATGAATCCATAACATCAATCTCGATGTCCATCAACTTTGTCTGATTCCCCAAGACCGCTGTCATGACCTGCTGTGTACCCTCGAGAGTCAAAACACCCTGATGTTGCAACACATCTTTCATCCGTTCTAGGACCTTAGTTGCGTCCGCGACGATCGACTCATCACCAGTAACATGTAACAAACCGTCGCGCAGCGATATCGATACATCCAATTGCTCACGCAATAATCGGAGGTTCTGATCTTGGACACCAAACAACGCAATTGCGTCAAATTGGCGAGAGAATGGAAGAGTTGCTTCGAACATAAACAGCGAAGAACATTAAAACTAAGAAAAGGGATTTGTTACCAAACGTAACTATAGTTTAAACCTAGCGGGAATGTCAGTTTGCATTCAGCACAACATCTCATTTGAGTGACATTCACAATCTCAACATGCGCTATTATAACTACTATATGCATTATTAGTAGTATTCGTGCTAAATAGTGGTTGAACTTTATCCGTTGAGAGGGCTCCAGTGGCGAGAAGTGTCTCTGGCATTACCTTATTATTAGACAACGTTTTCCCGAGAAGTCGCTACGGATCGACAACCGACCGCCCTGCACTCCAGCGAATTGCCTCCCAAAATAATTCTTGAGGACCGGGTGGCCGTTCACAATGGGGGCTAAAAGCCACGACGCGTCCCTTTCCATAGGTGACAGCAATCACAGCCGGTGTTCCTTTTAGTCTGTTCGTCTTTTTATCATCTATCCGCAGGTCCGTCTCATAGGTTGCCCAGACTTCAACGGAAGAACCAAGCGAATGAAAAATCGGCCCACCGGAGAATTTCGTCTTGTGTTTCCCGACCGGCTGCGATTTTTCTGTCCTACTGATGTCTAATGTAACAATCCCGCTTCCCGAGGTGCCATCATGCTCCGCCTCAATTAACTGCAACTCTACATCTCTTTCTGAACAGGCCAGAAACCCTCCAGCACAAACACCAACATAACCACCGCCGGATCGCAGAAATTGTCGAATCGCCTCGCGTCGCTGCGCACCTAGTTCCCTGCCCTGTGTACTTGACGTTCCACCACCAATAACCAGTACGTCAAAGGCATCGAGTACTCCGGCATCAATTTCTTGACGCGTGATCAGTTCCAAGCGCATATCCGAGTGGTGCAGTAAAGAATGCAAGATCCACAAAGGGCCATGTCCACTTGATGAAACCGAACCCTCATCATCATAAATAGCTACCCGAATAGACCCCGATTTTTTTGCCGTGGCAATTCTGACCGGCAATAATTGATCGACGCTGGTTTCATCACCAACCACGTTCAATTGCGTCAACGCGGCATGCACGGCAATTCGGTGTTGGCGGATACGGCGCGCCGGACGCTGATCCTTACGGGGGTCAATCGCCGAGGTCGTTACTGTCATCCAAATTGCTGTGGAAGCCGGCGAAGACTGCCTGATCTCGAGCGCGGAGTCTAGGCTCCACTGTAAATCACCCGTTTTGTGAAGTGCACGGATTATCTGTTGGCCAAGGGCCTTGCCTGCCGTACTAGTACGAATCGTCTTACCGTGCGATGACGGTACCTCAACCTGAGTGTCGTAATCCTCCCGCAGAACAATCACCCAGTGCGGTTTATATTTGCTTACCAATTTTCTGAGATCCGGTACGGAACGGTCAAAAACCTTTTTGTCCGATGTCAGGATTCCGGGTTGGTCTACCCCTTGCAAGCCGGAAGAAATCGGTGCCAGCAACAGTCGACCTGCTCGAACCGGCCAGCCGGCAATCTGGCGCACTGCTAGCCGCCCACACTCTCCAGAAATTCCATCAACGCCCAACTCCAGCACCGTTGGACCACGCAGTAATCCCTCACTTAGGGCATATCGTTGCTGTGCTTCCGCTGAAACAACTGCAAGCAACCACCCGATCAGTCCTATAAAACCAACGTGTCGTTTAATCATGAAACACCCCAAATATCTTAATCGATCGTATTGTGGTCTTGTGGAATGCCATCGCCGTCGACAAACCTAATACTCCACCATTCTCACAAATTCCAAGACTGAAGGAAAGAAGCTTCCGTTTACAAGAATGTTATTATCCGGAGGCTCATAATTGAGGCCCAATCAACCCTGATACCCAGAATAAATAAGCCGGCACGACAGACAAAGTAATTGAATCAAGAATATCTAGCACGCCGCCCAAGCCTGGCAACCAGCTACTAGAATCTTTTTGCTGCATGTCACGCTTGATCAATGACTCTGCCAAATCGCCAAACATTCCTGTTGCCGTTATCAACGCTCCGTAGATTGCCCAAGCCCAAATTGGCCCAGTCGCAACCACTAGGTCACCTTGGCTTATGTGAATAAGTGCCGGTGCGATCCATTTCCCTACAAATACCGCTGCAGCCATACCAGCTAAAAAAGCACCACACGCGCCTTCCATGGTCTTTCCTGGACTCAATCGAGGAGCCATCTTGTGCTTACCAAATGTCTTACCCATAAAATATGCGCCGCTGTCACCACACTTAGTCACAATCACAATCGATAGAAGCGCCACCATCCCCCAAGCACTGCTAGCTTCTCCAGGTAGTGGCAACGTTCGCAAACTAGTCAGAAAACTTAAGGCAACACCGGTATAAAGAATGACCAACGAACTCGCACCCAATCTCTCGACAACTCCACCAGGCTCTTCATAGTGCTTCATCTCGACAACCCACAACCAACAAATCCCTAAAACGGCACCAATCGGAGCCCATCCTAATCGCCCCACCGCACAATCAGATGGATAGCCACCGCCGAATGCATCGAGCAATGCAGGCACGAAGGTGAGTATGTGCACAAATGCCACGGCCAACATGACATGACATTTACGGATCGACATGCCTCCCGCGATGAGCATGTCCACTAATTCAACTGTGGCAAGCAGCGCTAATCCCAGCAACAACGGCATCAACCATAGACCGCCGACCCCCATCAGCGGATGATGCATATCTAAATGCAAAACACCGGCCAACAGACTTATAATCACAGCCGAGGAAAGTAGACGTTGCTTGATCATTTCTTTTAACCCCAATATTTAAAACATAATTCCAAAAAGGACTCGCTGCTCTAATGCCCTTAACCGCTTGGTCAGGACAAGCCCCCAAAGCGGCGTTCTCGTTTTGAAAACACTTCCATCGCCTCATGCAAATCAGATTCCATGAACTCCGGCCAGCATTTGACGGTGACCCAAATTTCTGAATAACTAATTTGCCATAACAAATAATTACTCAATCGCATTTCCCCACTGGTCCGAATCAACAAATCCGGATCTGGCATTCCAGCCGTATATAAATGATCAGCGATTAACTGCTCGTCAATTTCTTCAGCATTGGTTGACCCCGCTGTAATCTCAACGGCAATTTTTTTTACCGCATCTACAATCTCACCTCGTGATCCATAATTGATCGCCAAACACAAACAGGTACCTGTGTTGGACGCCGTCAGTTCAATTGTCTTGTCGATCTCATTTAGCACTCGCTCAGGAATGCCATCACGGCGGCCAATCACTTGTACACGAATGTCCTGCTCCATCAACAAACTACGTTCCTCAATCATGTACTGCTCAAGTAAATGCATCAGAAAATCCAGCTCATGCGAGGGCCGTTTCCAATTTTCACTCGAAAGACAATACAGAGTCAGTTGGCCAACACCTAATCGAGCACATTCCTCAACCGTGCGGCGAACACTAGTCACACCCTGACGGTGCCCCTCAATACGCGGTAGATCTTGAGCCGTTGCCCAGCGCCCATTACCATCCATAATGATCGCAATGTGTTTGGGTACGGTCGGCTCATCAACGGGCAAAGGCTGTTCGGCATCTATCATCATGTTTGTTAGTATAGCAAGCAGACTAGATCAAGACGTGTGAAATATACCAACGACGGTCGCTTTCACAATTATGGATCTTACGCTAGGTATCATTAAAAACCCAACTAACTATTTAGCCCAGCCAAGGCTGTAACACCATCGGCCAACACAATCGTTTGGGCTCTGTCTGGTCCAACCGATACAACTTCGACTGGCACGCCAACCAACTCAGCAATTCTCGCAACGTAATCTTTAGCTGCTTGTGGGAATTCATCGTAGCTAGTCGCATTTGTTAAATCCGTATCCCAACCGGCATAAGTCTCATAGATCGGTTTGACTCGACGTAAGTCGTCAGCATCACACGGAAAATTCGTGATCCGCTCGCCGTCTAATTCATAAGCAATACAGATCTTGACTTCAGGAATCTGTGAAATCACATCCATCATCATTAACGAAAGAGCGGTCGCGCCACTTAATCGAGAAGTGTAACGCACGGCGACCGCATCAAACCAACCACAGCGACGAGGCCGACCGGTTGTCGTACCATACTCGTTTCCAAGTTCACGCAAACGCTCACCATCTTCGTTATCCTGCTCCGTCGGAAACGGACCTCCGCCGACTCGAGTGCTGTAGGCCTTGATGACACCAATGACTTTGTTGATATGTCGAGCGGGAATACCAGAACCACCGGAGACCCCAACTCCAGAACTGTTGCTACTTGTCACAAATGGAAACGTACCATGGTCAATATCCAACAACGCTCCTTGAGCACCTTCAAACAAAATGCTGCAACCATCATCCACCGCATCAAGCATAAAGTGAGTTGTATCGCGAACGTAACTCTTTAGCGTTTCAGCATACCCACTGTACTCTGCGATAATTGCTTCGGCTTCAAGCGTTTCAGCATCGTCGCCACCGATGCCAATCAAAATTGCATTTTTCGCTTCGACTATAGAACGTACTCTGTCTGCAAAATCATCACGGTACATATCCCCCAGACGAATAGCAAAAGAACGACCCACTTTGTCGCGATAACACGGGCCAATCCCCCGTAGCGTCGTACCAATTGACTCGCCTTTAATCTTCTTAGCATTTAATAGCTTATCCTCAGCAATATGCCACGGAAAAACAACGTGGACTCGTTCACTGATCAGTAAATTGTCAGTATTCAATCCTTGAGCATTTAGACCATTAAGTTCTTCAATGATTGTTCCCGGATTTAACACAACACCAGGAGCGATGACATTGGTCGTCTCCGTGTTCAAAATTCCGCTGGGAATCAAGTGTAGTTTATATGTTGTGTCGCCAGTTACCACTGTGTGCCCCGCATTGGACCCACCTAGAAATCGGCAAACAATATCAAAGTTGGGAGTTAGTAAATCGACTAATTTACCCTTCGCTTCATCTCCCCACTGCAATCCTATAACACATGTGCCTGGCACAATGCGCTCCTTTCAATCAAGTTCACTATTTTGCACAAACACGTCATTTTGAATGTCTTTCAACGTCAGGTCAAGTATCCAGACGTAAATGAAATAACACCTTTTTTCATCTCACAATTCGCATACGCCCCATGCTGGTCGCTGGCAATTAAAATCCCCAAATACAAAAACTAATATCTAAGAATATCTCATGACAAATAAATAGTTCGGCGATTGACCATAAATGCCTATCTAGGTAGATTTAATAGTTCTGTAGTAGTTGTTTTTCCACGCTAGTTGGCAAAGCTATTACAGAAAACATATATGACCTCCATTTAACTGCTTAGGCAAAGGGATCCCCTGTAACGTAGAGCGTTGAATACCGAATCTAATTCGTTTTCATCGTAATAATAGTGAATAAGCCAATTCATTCTATGCGTTATCGCCAACGAGTTTTGCGAGGGAAAGGAATGAATGATGGCTGATATTGTAAAAGAACTTATCGAATCTGGAGTCCATTTTGGTCACCGCGCAAGTCGCTGGAACCCAAAGATGGCCCCTTATATCTACGCTCGAAAAAACCAAGTCCATATCTTGGACATCCGCGAAACTGTTCGTGGTTTGCTGCGAGCTAAAAAATACTTAAAGCAGGTCGCCGAAGGTGGCAGCCTTATCTTGTTCGTCGGAACAAAACGACAAGCAAGTGGTATTGTTGAACGTGAAGCCTTACGTGCTGGTATGTCGTTCATTACAGAACGCTGGCTCGGTGGCACACTCACAAACTTTCGTACGATCCGCGATCGTCTCACGCGACTTGAAGAACTAGAAGCATTGCGCAGTAGCAACGAAATCAATTCCTACTCCAAAAAAATGCAGTCGTCGCTAAATCGTGAATACCGGAAAATGTATCGTAACCTTAATGGTATCCGCAATATGAACCGACTTCCTGAATGTGTCGTGGTTGTTGATCCCAACAAAGAACGCAATGCAATCCGAGAAGCAACCAAAATGGGAATCGCCACGATCGCTCTAACCGATACCGATTGTGATCCTGATATCGTCGATTTACCAATTCCAGGTAATGATGATGGCCTGCGTAGTATCGAAGCGGTCATTAGCCACCTAGCAGACGCTGTTATCGAAGGAAAAACAGGACAACCTGTCGACCGCGAAGCAGTAATTGCTGCTCGAGTTGCTGCTCAGGCCGCCGCCGCTGAACAAGCTGCTGAAGAAGCCGCCACATTAGCTGCTGCTAAAGCCGCTGAAGCTGAAGCTGCCCCAATTGTCGTTGCCGAAGAAGCACCTGCCGAAGAAGCACCTGCCGAAGAAGCA
>JABHUV010000296.1 GCA_018658605.1 Planctomycetaceae bacterium
GTTACCCTAGACAGCAACGAAAATTGATAATGTACTACGGATATCAACAAAAACCGTCTTTGCTTACACTCAACCATTCACATTGCCCCCCCTTTGATCCAATGAATATTATTCCGTCTATATCGCGTTGCCCGTACAGTTTACCGATCACAAAACCATTCAACGTTGTTTTTTCCGCTGCGTGCGTATTGTCATTCATTGCAATCTTCATAATGGCGACTTCTAACGTTCAGTCGGCCGAAAAAGAATCTGATTCATTGTTGGCTCAGCAACGTCTCACACAATACGTCAAATATCTTTCATCCGACGACCTCGAGGGAAGAGGTCCCGGCACAGACGGCATTAACAAGGCTGCTGAATATATTGCAACACATTTTCGCCAGTTGGGGTTAAAAACGGACTCCTACGACGGAACGCCTTTTCAACGATTTGAAATATCCACGGATATTCAGCTTGGTAACCCCGCTGATAATCGATTACAACTGACGGGACCAACGGGTGAGAACGGTGACATCGAATCAACTGACCTGACACTCGGTTTTGACTTTAACCCATTGGCAATCGGTGCTAGCGGTCAGTTTCAAGGCGGCCTCGTTTTTCTTGGCTACGGCATTCAGGCGCCGGATCTTGAATACGACGAATATGCTAACGTCGATGTTAAAGGAAAAGTTATCGTTCTGCTTCGGAAGGAACCGCAACAAACAAATTCAGACAGCCCATTTGATGGCACTAAATCATCACGACATGCAACATTTCGTTCCAAATTTTCACAAGCGTTTCAGCATGGCGCTGCCGCCGTTATCATGGTGAACGACGCCACGGAAGCTGCAAAATATTTGTCAGGGCTAAAACACGCATTGTCCCAATACGCAGGGCAGCTAGCCGCGGAACAACAAAATTTCTCAAAGCTCGAAGAGCCTTCCCAGAATGACCTCACCAAACACAATCAAACATTAGCCGAGATATCCAATAACATTACGAATACGACTAGCGAATTAGGCGGCGACGGTGATGCTATTCTGAACTTCGATGGCGCAGGGATGAACTCGACTCGCAAAAGCATGCCGGTATTTTTTGCCCGTCGCACAACTATTGAGCCGATGATTCAACAAGCATTTGGAAAATCGCTGAGTGAAATTGAGACGGAAATCGACAAAACACTCGAACCCATTGTTGGTGTAATCCCCGACTGGACAGCTAAGGGGCAGGCTTCACTAATACAGACGAAGACCGAAGTCAAAAACGTTATAGGGATACTCGAGGGTGTTGGGGAGCTTCAAGATGAAACAATCGTAGTCGGTGCGCATTATGACCATCTCGGATATGGTGGACGAGGTTCGTTAGCTCCATGGACCAAAGACATTCATAATGGCGCCGATGATAACAGCAGCGGAACTTCTGCGCTATTGGAAATAGCCCAGCAACTTGTTTCGCGGCAAACAACCTCACGCAGACGTATTGTGTTTATCGCCTTTTCGGCAGAGGAACGTGGCCTCATTGGAAGTGCCCGATATGTTAAGGAGCCGCTGATAGCATTGGAGAAGACAATAGCGATGGTGAATCTCGACATGGTTGGCCGACTGACAGATAACAAACTTATTGTTACCGGAACCGGTACATCCGACGTTTGGAATCCATTGCTAGACAAACTCAATGATACTGCTAAATTTGAAATGACACGCAAGCCAGAAGGTGTCGGCCCCAGCGATCATCAATCGTTCTACCTAAAAGACATACCCGTTTTACACTTGTTTACCGGATTACATGAGTTCTATCATCGCCCGAGTGATGATTTTAAAACCATAAACTTCAAAGGTATGGAACGCATTACCGCTCTGACGACCGAAATCATAGCATCCATTGCACAGGACGACGAACGACCGAATTTCAAGAAGGCTGAGAAGAAGCGTAATGTTGAAAACACCGGCGGCGACCGCCCCTATTTCGGCAGCATTCCTGACTACTCAGAAAATTCCGACGGATTGCCACTGACGGGAGTGGCGACCAATGGCCCTGCGGAAAAAGCAGGTATCAAGCGAAAGGATGTCGTCATCGGATTGGGAAAATACAAGATCGGAGGCATTGAAGATTTTGACAGTGCCCTGCGTAAATTCAAAGCGGGTGACAAGGTGGCGGTGAAAGTTTTACGAGGCGGGAAAGAACTAACACTTACCATAACGCTCGGCTCACCACGCTAACACGCCTTGAAGTCCAAAGTCCTAAGGAGGTTTCCCGACCAACGCTAAAATGCGAGGTGAGCGTTAATTATGTATTACCTCCGACTTTCTTCCCAGATTGGGCTTTACCCATTTGCCGTTTCTCGGCAAAATACTCCAAGTTGGCATTTAAAAAAACTTATCACATTGGTCGGTTTGTTAAAAACACCAGCAATTAATTTCTAATTTCCTAGCAAAACAGTTCAATCTGAAGATCTTTAGGGCGATTAGCATTAAACCTCATAGTGAATTTCCTAAGGACGGGAAATTTCCCAAACCACAAACAATATACAGCAAGGAGTGCTGATTGTGAAAAATCAACTATTATTCACTTGTATAACCACCATTTGCTTTTTCATTTGCAGTAGCAATATGAGCAATACCATTCAAGCGCAACAACCCCGCGCCGGAACAACTGTGGCCGTTGTCGACATTGCCGTTGTTATGGAGAACAACACCAAATTCAAATCGATGCTTGATTCCATTCAAGTTGAAATCAATCAGTTCGACCAGACTCTCGAATCTGCTCGGAAACAAGTCACTTCGATGGTCGAAGAGTTGAAGGGCTACAACCCTGGTACAGCTGCATATTCACAACTCGAAGAACGCATTGCAAAAATACAATCTGACGTGCAGGTACAAATGCAGATCAAACGCAAAAACGTCTTGCAGAAAGAAGCCAAGGTGTTTCACGAATGCTACCTCGAAGTACAGAAGACGATTGGTACCTTTTGTGACCGTAATGGTATCAGTTTGGTTCTGAACTATGATAGTAAGGCAATCAATCCGCAAAGTCGCGAATCGGTGCTCAAAGGCGTCAATCGCGACATTGTATACCAACGCAGCCTCAATATCACAAAGTATATCGTGGACGCCGTCAATAAGGGCAACTCAACTGCGGCACCCACCAATGTCAGCAACCCTGCCACGACTGTTCCTCGTTAAACTGCCAGATACTCACGATGTCAAACACCTACCCTTCTGGGTCCAGCAACGAGTGCCAGCAGGTGTAGTCGTATAGAAGCCGTGAAAACAGATTATTAACTGACGCATGAATCCTTACCTGTCCTATAACAGACCGCAACAAACTATCGCCTCCACGGTCACCGTGACAGGCTTTGGTTTTTGGAGCGGTACAAATGTGACGTTGGAATTTCGTCCCGCCCCAACGGAAACAGGATTAGTATTTTTGCGAACAATCGCTGGACAACAAGTTTTCATACCCGTTGACGTACAACATCGACTAGAAGTACCCCGACGTACCAACCTCCATGCGAACGGGACTCACGTCGACATGGTCGAACATGTTGTCGCTGCACTAGCCGGTCTACAGATTGATAACTGTTTTATTTGGGCGTCTGCGAGTGAAATGCCCGGCGTTGACGGTTCCAGCATGCCGTTTGTAGATGCCCTGTTAGACGCTGGTGTCGTTGCTCAGGAAAACATGCGATCAGCATTGACCATTAACACAACAATTCGTGTTGGTGATAACGATGCCTGGATTGAAGTTCGACCACCTACAACCGCTGATACGATGTCGCTGTCCTACCAACTCGATTATGCTAATAACAGTCCAATCCCCCGCCAAACTTTTTCTATCGACATCAGTCCCGCGTCTTTTCAAACCGAATTAGCCGCGGCTAGGACCTTTGTCCTACAGTCGGAAGCAAATCAGATGCAAGCGAGAGGACTGGGGTTACGCGTGACCACTGCTGACCTAATCGTGTTTGATGACAATGGGCCTGTCAGTAATTCTCTTCGTTTTGATAACGAATGCGCGCGACACAAAACTCTTGATATGATCGGTGACTTGGCACTCGCTGGAACAGACCTGCATGGCGAGTTTGAGGCCTATCGCACTGGACATCGACTCAATGCCGAGTTGGTCCGACAGATTCTCATCCAACACAAATTCAGTAATACAATGGCTGAATGCGCCTAACCTAGAGAAACCGAAAGCATGACACAAAATATATCGAAATTGGCTCATGTGGACCCTGCCGCGTCCATCGCGAATGACGTCACAATTGGTCCCTTTTGTGTTGTCGGTCCACATGTCAAAATAGGTGAAGGCACCGTACTGGACAACGGGGTCACTCTAACCGGTCATGTCACTATTGGCCGCAACAATCATTTTTTTCCTTCCGTGGTTATTGGCGCTGAACCGCAAGACATCTCCTATCAGGGTAGTCCGACGCAGGTCGTCATTGGAGACAATAACACGTTTCGAGAATATGTGACGGTAAATCGCGCTACCGAGAAAGAAGACGGCATTACCGCCATCGGTAATAACTGTTATTTCATGGCCTGTAGTCACGTGGCTCACGATTGCCGTCTAGGCGATTATATTATCATGGCTAACAATGTTTTGCTTGGTGGTCATGTACACATAAGCGACCATGTGAATATTTCCGGTGCCGTGGCGATTCATCATTTTGTAACCATCGGCGCGTATAGCTTTATTGGCGGCATGAGTCGCGTGTTAAAGGATGTTCCTCCATATACGATCGTCGATGGAAATTCGGCAAAAGCACGAGCGGTTAATGTCATCGCATTGAAACGCAATAACTTTCACGCAGAGGAAATCAAGGCACTCAACGCCGCCTTTAAACTTATCTTCCGTAAGAGAGTGGATAAGCAGATTGTTCTTGATACGCTCAATGGGCAAAACCAATTGGTGCCTAGCGTAAACCACATCCTTAATTTCATTGATAAAATGAACGACGGGCGCAACGGTCGGTCACGACCCGGCCGAAGGGATGCAGCATGAGCAAACCTCGCATCGCTGTTGTGGGAATAGGACGCTTGGGTTCATTCCATACTAAACTCCTCAAAAACGGTGATTTGTTCGACTTGGTTGCCATAGTTGAACCCGTTGAAGCGGCCCGCCACGTCGCAACAAGCAACTTTGCCGTCCGCGGTGTTGAAGATATTTCCGAAGTCCTCGATGACATTGACTGCGCCATAGTCGCCACCCCCACACTCTACCACTTTGACGTCGCACAAACACTGCTAATGGCTGGCAAGCATCTCCTTATCGAAAAACCTATTACCTTGGAGGTCGCACAAGCAAACCAACTGATCAACTTAGCTGACTCTAGTAGTTTGGTATTGCAAGTAGGCCACGTTGAACGTTTTAACCCCGCCTTTGTCGCTGTCGCCAAACACGTTGCTACGCCATTGTTTATCGACGCGGTACGCACTAGTAATTATTCATTTCGCTCGACAGATATCGGTGTCACACTCGATCTGATGATTCACGATATTGACCTTGTCCTATCGCTAGTCGACAGTCCAATCGCTTCAATTGACGCCGTTGGTTCGGCTGTTATAGGTCCACATGAAGATATCGCAAACGCGAGGCTTTCGTTTGAAAATGGTGCTTTTGTAAATCTCACCGCATCACGTGTTAATAGTGAACCACAGCGCACGATGCGAATAGAAGGACCGCAAGGCTCCACAAAAATTGATTTTGTTGCGTCTACGGCCTATACAATCGACATAAATCAGCATACCAAGTCACTGCAACTCGATTTAGCCAACACCAGCCAACTCGAACTGGACGACCTGAAAGCCCGCTTCTTTGTTGACTACCTTCCAAAAACGGAAGTTGCAATACCAGAGGTAAATGCACTTGCAATGGAGCAGAAGGATTTCGCCACCGCGATAGTTGAAGGCGGGCCGGTTCAAGTGTCGGGCCAAGATGGTCGCGACGCATTGGCTGTTGCCATCGAAATTGCTACTCAAATAAGCAAAAACAACTCTACTTCCCCACACGCCATCAAAGGGCCGCACTTCGCAACGGACACGACAAAAAGTCAAGTATAGTCGTACCGTATCACTGAACTTGCTACGAGATGACGTCTAGGTCAGGTCGCGATCTTCAAACATAACGAGCGCTAATAGCATCGCGATCAGACTGTAAATCGCACAGTAACTAAACGCCCACCCTAGATAACTAAAGGGCACGTCGACGCCGGCGGAAATTGCAGCTTGAATATTGAAATGGTCCAAATTCGGAAATACTGTCGCAATCAATTTCCCAAAGAATTCCACAATAGCGAAGCCGGACAGTGAGCTTTGCACAACCAATGGCGTCAGATGTCCTAAGGCGTACACAACCAAGCAAATAGTCATGTTGGCCATCAGCGGTAACCGAGTTGAAATAGCAACACTTAGTGCGGCAATCACTACTGCTTCCATAAATGCCAACAATAGCCCAGGCACTAGACGGATCGATTCGATGAAACATAACTGCCAGTCGGGGACTCCTAGCGATGACTCGGTGGCGTCATAGATTGGCTTATAGGAAACTGCTGCAATAAACACCAGACCAAAAATAATGTAAACCAATGCTAGCATCCAAACGATTCCACTGAATTTCCCAATCACGAATGCTCGGCGAGTCAGCGGTTTCGACAAAACCGTCAGCGCTGTGCGCCCTTCGATCTCATCTGCAACAGAGGTACTAGCTGACCACAACGCTAGGATGATGCTCAGGATAAGTATCAACGTCAAACCCGCATCTTTGAGCATCTTAATGTCTTCACCAAACGTGTTATATGGAATCCACACGAAACCTATAAGCGCTATCACGCCCAAAACGACAACCAAGGTGAACAGCGGTTGCGCGATTTCAGATTTATACGTGGACAGCGCAACGGCAAACAGTCGTGGCATTGCCATCCGCTGTACTAAGTAGCATAGAAAGAGTGCTAAAATCCCAAATCCGGTAATTAGTATCGTTTCAGCTTCTACGTAGGCCGTACCGGTGCGAATATATACCGCCACATCAGCAGTTTCGAGACCAAGATTTTCAATATAGATCTTTGTAATATGTGATTCGCGACCTAATGAAGAATCTTCCGGATCACGGAAGGGGATCGTCAGCAACAAACTTGAACGTTCTGCATTAACTCGGTAGACTTCTTCACGAACAATTTCTTCGAGAATAATTTCTTCCTCTAATTGTTCGAATGGAGTAAATGCAATTCTAACATTTTGACTGGTCACAATTTCCAAACCAGCGACTTCGCTCGCATGGAAATCAATCGGGTATGTGGATCGGGAATTCTCCGCATTATCACCGGCCTTCGCGACAAATTCATATTTGGTAGTGCCGGTTAGGGGGACACCAAGTGCCGCCTGCACGAATCCATCGGGATCTTCCACTGCAAAAGATCCCACAACTCCCACGCCGCCCAAAAAAGTCACTATCACGAGAATTGGGAAGAGGGTGCCTTCGCGAAGTACCATGGAAAATTCACGAACAGTTCGTTTCCACGCAAGGACCACTAGTGAATATCCCACCAACCAGCAAACAAAATATAGACCAACAATAGCCGCTAACAAGTCGCTCCACGAATCCGCATCACCGCTATTTGTCGAGGGCATTTTTTCCGCCCCAACAGTAAATGGGCCTAATAGCACACACAGTACCAACGCAAAGATGGATACAACCATGGCTGCCTTATTAGGATTCTCGGCGAGTTGATTCAGTGCTGATACGCGACTGAGCCCTTTAGATAACGCCCAACTCATACCAATCAGAATTAATCCTAGGATGCAACCAACGCCGATGATCCAGAGCGGAGTCAGCCAACTCACCAATTTGGGAGATATTTCCAATGCCAAAGGTGCGTAAGATCCGGCATGATTCATCAGACTTTGTAGCATTTGAATAGATACGTTCATTCGTCTTCCAATGTGTCTTTATAGAAATTATTTAATTCTTTATTAGGGTGGAATTTCTTTCTACGGATTAACGACAATACGTAGTCAAAACCCACTTCGTTCAAATGTGTTCAATACTGGACAGTGAATTCCGCAAACTCACCACTTGCTACATCTATCACCGTCTCGGTTTCCCTTATCACGCCAGCCATTCGTTCTTGCACGGATACTATAAACGATGCCACCTCTTCACACTCACCCTCGATTACCAATTCAACGGTGCCATCCTCTAAATTGCGTACGTAACCGCAAACGTCGTAAGAACGCGCTTGCATTTTTGTAGCGTGCCTAAATCCAACGCCCTGAACGCGCCCAGTAAATACCACTCGGTTCCGAACTACATTCATAGACCAACTCGAATTTATATTTGCCCTCAACGATACTGTCCCATACCGTTCTACTGCAAAATAAACTGCAGTAGCGTTGCGGGCGAGGAAAAGTCCATATGTGTAATTGTCACTCACGAATAACCGAAGTTAACCAACAGGACGGCTAGTACTAAGAAAAACCCTGCGGTCCGTTCGCTTTTTACGGTCTATGACAATCACACTGATATTGACGCTTGCCTCCACCACGCAGTAACGTTATCTGCATGTACCTAAACAATCGCTACTATTTACGTTCATGCTGCGCGTTTCGCTTAACATCTCGATCGAAGGCGGCGTTGACAACGCAGTGGTTCAACCTGCCCTTTCTGTCAACATGCTTATTAATAATTGTGCTTGTTAGCTCATTTCCAACCATTGTTTTGGCCCAACATAAAACCCCGTCCGTTCCAATTTCCAATAATAAATACGTACTGCTTCTACGCAACGGGCAGACTTTCACTGGCGCAATTGTCGAATCAACCGGCCCGCATCCGCATTACACGCTTACTGATACCTTAGGCAACCAACTGCGTTTCCCTAAAGATCAAGTGGAGTTTATTAGCGATTCAATCCTCGAGGTTTATGCCTACCGCCGCGCTTCACAAGTTCGAAACAACGCCCCCGCCTGCTTGGCACTTGCGCAGTGGTGCATGCAATTGCGATTGTTTATCCAAGCCCAAGAACAAATCGATAAGGCGATTATCATTAGTGGCCGAACGGTAGCCATTTCGCGACTTGAAACCCGCTTAGATTTATTACGTTCACCACCTCCCGGTCACCGCGGTCAGTCATTCGACAACGGCACAACCACAAAAGTGATCAATGCCGATCAAGTCCAAAAACGCATCGACCAGTTCCCTGTTGGCATTGTTCACCAATTTGTCCGGTCCGTGCAACCCTTGCTGATTAACCGCTGCGCTGTTGCTGGGTGTCATGGCCCGAACCCACAATCCACATTTGTGCTTTTCCGCACCTCGGCAAAACGTGCTACGCCGCATCGCATTAGCCTACGCAATTTGTACAACACGCTAACAACACTTGACCTAATTCAGCCGGAGAATAGTTCGCTACTCACTGCAGCCACCACCGCCCATGGCGAGCTGAATCAACCTCCGCTTGGGTTCGATGCGTCTCAAGAAATTGCCAATCTCGTTAATTGGGTTCGCGTCGTTGCGTCAGCCCCAACTCACAACATCGACGTAGCACCACTGAACCGTATCATTCCTCAGAATCCGATCATCTACCAACGGGACAATACCCACCGTAGCGAAAAAATGAAGACACCTGATTCTGCCCCCCAGCCCCCAACACTAAATCCGCCAGTTATGCCCAACAAACTCCAGCAATGGATTCAATCAAAGGAACCCTCGGAAACGCGATCAGCCTTAGGACTTGGCGTAGTACTCCCAGTCGAAATGCTAGGGCCAACTCTCGGCATGATGAAAATAACACCAACAAGTCGTGTTAACCTCACGCCCGATATCGGTGGCAACTTTTTTCTTCCTAGCAATCGAATTTTACAGCAAAATCGCTGATCAATTAAAGTCGGTGCAATCTACGGCTCAAACAAATATTAAAACGTCAGGACCGCTCCTAGACAATTCGCAGCCTATTGGCATTCTCGTGATTTCATATCATACTAGTATGGTATTTGTGTCATAGGCTGTTTGTCACACTAAGAGTATCGTTAGCCTGACAGCCCTTACTAATCAGTCAAAATACATCCCCGTTAGTCGCCGAATCTACCAATCGTCATCTTTATCAACTATTATGACATCCATGCGACTAATAACTGACCCCACAGACAGTACGATTATATAGTAGTTCATTTAACACGAGCACCTTAAACACAGATGGAACAGAAACAACCTGACCTACAGAACCGCCCCCAACGAGGTGGATTACCACGAATCTGGGTGATCGTATTTATCATCCTGCTGATCAGCATGTTCGTATTGCGAACTGCCACCCCTGCCAAGGTGCGTTATAGCGATTTCCGCGACTACTTGACTGCGGTGGCTGATAGCACCAACGATGCCACGACAAAAATCGACCGTGGCGATATCAAGCTCGTCGAACTGGCCACCTCGAACTACGCAACCGTCACGTTCCATAAAAAACAAACCGTAACAAATATCACCGGTGAGGAGGTTGCTGAACAATTAACGATTCAAGTTGATATTCCTCCAAACGACAGTTCACGACGCCAATTAGAACAGCTGCTCGAAGGTAATATCGGCGGCGACAAAAAGTTGCCCTCTGTCGCATACGTCTACCTCCCGCCCGACGATACTGCGTCACTTCTATTAATGATCGCCGTCATGCTGCCTATCGTGATCTTAATTTTCTTTTGGATCTCCTATCGTCGGAGCCAAAGTCAATTCATGGGCGGCGGATTTTTATCTGGATTTGGTAAGAGTACGGCTAAACGATATGACAAAGATGATCACCCTATTACGTTCAAAGACGTTGCCGGACAAAAGGCCGCTAAAGCGGATTTACTAGAAATCGTTGAGTTTCTTCAATCACCGGAGAAGTACCAAAAGCTCGGTGGAAGAGTGCCCAAAGGCGTTCTTTTAAACGGACCTCCAGGAACTGGTAAGACGCTGTTGGCCAAGGCGGTAGCCGGTGAAGCCGGTGCACCCTTTTTCTCAATCAACGGTTCTGAATTTATTCAAATGTTCGTCGGCGTTGGTGCTAGTCGTGTACGAGATTTATTTCAACAGGCTAAAGAAGCCGCGCCCGCAATCATCTTCATTGACGAGATAGACGCTGTTGGCCGGCAACGAGGCGCCGGCGTAGGCGGGGGTCACGATGAGCGTGAACAAACGCTCAATCAAATCCTCAGCGAAATGGATGGATTTTCAACGACGGATTCCGCAATCGTAATCGCCGCGACCAATCGCCCTGACGTATTAGATCCTGCACTATTACGTCCTGGCAGGTTCGATCGGCATGTAACGGTTGGTATGCCCACACAAAAAGGGCGAGCTGGGATTTTCAAAGTGCACGTCCGTGAAGTTCCACTCCACGATGACGTCGATCTCGAAAGACTAGCGGCTGGTACCGTTGGGCTTACCGGTGCTGATATTCGTAACATGGTCAATGAAGCGGCTTTATGGGCTGCCCGACACGATAAGAACTGCGTCGACATGTCTGATTTCGACTATGCACGCGACAAGATCTTAATGGGCGCCAAACGAGAAGAGGTACTGACCGCTGAAGACAAGGAAAAGACCGCATACCACGAGGCGGGACATACACTCGCTTCATGGTTCCTCAAAGGAGCCGATCGAGTGCATAAGGTAACAATCATACCCCGTGGTCGGTCACTCGGATCCACGCAAATGTTACCTGAAGAGGATCGCGTTTCAATGTCACAGACGCAACTCGAAGATCATTTGGTCGTACTTCTTGCCGGTCGAGCTGCTGAACACCTTATTTATGATGAGACAACCGTAGGTGCTGAAAATGATCTGGAGCGAGCAACTTCAATGGCACGACGAATGGTCACACGTTGGGGAATGAGTGAAAAACTGGGACCCGTTAACTACAAACTCTCAGATGAAGACCCCTTTTTAGGGCGCGAAATCCACGCACAACGGCAATTCAGTGAACACACGATGGAGTTGATCGACGAGGAGGTGACGCAATTTTTACACCGCGCTTCCCAACGTGCTGGTGAATTCTTGGTCGAACATAGACAACAACTAGAGTCGGTAACACTGGCCTTGCTTGAACGCGAAGAATTATCTGAAATTGAACTTACCGAAATCATCGGACCCTCGGTTCATCCCATGCCCGAACCTCTTTCTGAAACCCAATCTAACGACGGAGACGAAGGCAACTCTCCGACCTCAAACACTTCCGGAAACGATGACGCTGACGATGAACACTCGCAGACAATCGTGTTCGACGAAGCTTCGCCCCCACCCCAACCCGTCGTATCAAATCATACTAATGATACCCCCCCGGTGCCCTCCCAGCAAATTGCGAATACGGTAGATCCGACCAACACCGACGAGTCTGACACCACTGGCCCCGCTACAACGTGAGAAACCAATTGATTATTTTCCGTGCTGAGGCGTGATCGATGGCTAAGAGTAAAAAGTCTAAAAAGATCCGCACACCACTCAAAAAACGTCATCAGACTCGCCAGCGAACGGGAAATCTGACTCGCGAATTTCAACAACACGGCTTTGAAGACGAGTCGCCGGAGAAACGGGAACGTGTTTCCGGCAAAGGAGATCTCACTAGGCACCGAACGATTGTCGGCGTCGCCGCGAACGTTGACGACACCGGATTGCAGGTGCGACTTAACGTTGACGATGCCAATACGCTTGCCGGAAGAGTGCTGCGAGTGCATGGCTTGGAGAGCGTCGTACTTGCTGAAACCGGAGTTGAATATCGTTGCGCCATTCGCGGGCTATTAAAAAACCTGGATACCGGTCAGCGCAACGTGATCGCCGCCGGCGATCTTGTTACAATTTGCCCAGAACCCGATTCCGGTTCAAAAAATACGCAGCAAGGAGTTGTCGTTCGCGTCGAACCCCGCTACGGGGTCATCAGTCGCGAGAGCCGCAAACAGCAACACGTTATCGTAACCAACGTCGATCAAATCGTTATAGTCGCAAGTCTCGCTGAACCTGCCCTCAAACCCAACTTAATTGACAGGTTTTTAATTACGGCTGAACGTGTGGGTTGCAAGAGCATCGTCTGCCTAAACAAGACGGACTTGGTCGATGCAGCAGACCAACAACCTCTTGCCGGTATCTATGGCCAACTTGGATACCACACGCTTTTCAGCTCAGTGACCTCAGGGCAGGGCATCGCGGAACTTCGGGGTTTTTTACGTAACAAACAATCTGTGATTGTTGGCCAATCCGGAGTTGGGAAGTCCTCTCTGTTAAATGCAATTGACCCGCAGCTTAAACTTGCTACCGCGCACGTCAGCAAGGACAATCAAAAAGGGAAACACACGACAACCGGCGCCTCCCTAATTGCCTTACAGTCCGGAGGCTTTGTCGTTGATACCCCGGGTATCCGACAATTTCAGCTTTGGGACGTGATTACCGAAGAGGTGGCTGGCTACTATCGCGAAATTCGACCCTTTATAAATAACTGCAAGTATCCTGACTGCACTCACGTTCACGAAACAGAATGTGGGGTCAAACATGCAGTCGCCGACGGGCTAATTGACTTACGACGATATGATAGTTACTGTCATATGCGAGATACGGGTTAATTCCCACGATAACCATTGGCGACAACTACGACAGAGGAAATTAAACCGATGCTGCATATAAAACGCTTCATCTTCTCCATCCTGCTGCTTACAACCAGCGCCGCATTCACTCAGTCGCTGTTGTCAGCGACGCCTAATATAATTGTGATAATGGCTGACGACCTAGGTTATGGCGATTTGTCTAGCTATGGTGCGAAAGACTTACAATCGCCTCATATCGACCAACTTGTACGTCGGGGTGTAAAATTTACAGATTTCTACGCTAATTGTCCCGTTTGCTCACCCACTCGTGCGTCGTTTATTAGCGGGCGATATCCTGAGCTAGTCGGTGTTCCGGGGGTTATTCGTACACACCCTGAAAACAACTGGGGTGAATTGAGCCTGGGGATTCCAACCATCGCGTCGCAACTTAAAGACGCGGGATACCAGACCGCTCTCGTCGGCAAGTGGCACCTAGGACTCATCGAACCACATTGGCCCAACAACCGGGGATTTGATTATTTCCACGGCTGGCTCGGCGACATGATGGACGACTACTACGCACACCGTCGCCATGGAATCAATTACATGCGTCACAACACCGCGACCATCGATCCCAAGGGGCATGCAACGGATCTGTTTACACAGTGGTCGTGCGATTACCTACGTAAACATGCAAAAGATGAAGTCCCCTTTTTCCTCTATCTATGCTTCAATGCTCCCCATACGCCGATCCAACCAACTCCTGTATGGCTGGCAAAGGTGCGACAACGCGAACCCACCGCTTCCGCGACCCGCGCCAAACTGATCGCTTTGATTGAACACATGGACGATGGAATTGGCAAAATAATTAACACACTCAACGAAACCGGCTTGTCAGAGAACACCGTCGTCGTCTTCACCTCAGACAACGGCGGTCAATTAAACGTCGGTGCTAACAACGGGCCGTTACGGGATGGAAAACAAAGCATGTACGAGGGGGGGTTGAAAGTTCCAACATGCGTCGTCTGGCCGCATAAGATCGCAGCCAATACCACCACCGATTGCCGGGCGATGACAATGGACCTATTCCCTACCTTATGCGAAATCGCGGAAACCGAAATCCCCGACGTTATCGATGGAATATCCCTCTTACCAACCCTACTCGGTAAGGTTCAAATAACCGACGACCGCGACTTCTTTTATCATCGACGAGAAGGCGGATCGCGATACGAAGGACTTATCACGAATGCCATCCGCAGGGGTGACTGGAAACTTCTGCGCAACAGCCCATTTTCACCTCCTGAACTCTATAATCTAAACATAGACCCACTCGAACAAACCGATCTTGCTAAAACGAACCCTAACCAATTCCGTGAACTTTCTGCGGCGTTACGAGTGCAAATTCAACGTAGTGGCTCGGTACCGTGGCAATCCAGGCTGAGAAATTCCAAATAATGCTTTTAACCAATATTGTCGTTGCGTTTTCACATCTTCACGCATTATCTACGCCGGTCGTAATTTTTACCAACAAAACGTACAGTCGAACTATCCTTATGCTGCCACGCCGTAAAGGTTGTGATTCCTATCCCGTTAAAGGATTTTGCAATTTCTGTGATAAAACGCTACGTGGGGAGTCTTATTGGCCACCCGTAATCCACCACGTCATCACGTTGTAACCCCACCGGGATTTAACTATTCAACAGCACAATCCCTCGCTTTCTAATTTTTAACAAATCAAGATTAGGCTTGACTGTATCAGACACTCGGTTGAAAATTTAAAACAACTGATGTTAAATACACAATGCGGGACATTTACGCACTTTTGTATAGCATTGCCACCCCGTTTCTACACTTAATACCTTAGGTCTATCCACTGTGGACGAAGTCAACAATCGCGACTCGCAATCCCCTCAGGAGGACAGTCTATTTGGATTGCCGGCCTCAGTCGATCCTACCGAACAACCAGATCAGCCTAACCGATCCGCGCCGCTGGATTTGACTGATCAATCGGCAACCTCTGCTATGCCGATAAACCAAGACGCCGACT
Source organism: Planctomycetaceae bacterium (assembly GCA_018658605.1). The sequence continues at coordinate 15,571 of JABHUV010000296.1, forward strand.
TCTCGGAACATCGCCAAACGGTTATTTCCAAGGGCAAACCAGAACATTCCTCGCCGAAGAAACAGACGTCTGCTGACGTCGCTCGCGCCTTGCATGGCGCTCAACTCGAGCACTTCGTCCTAGAGGAGTTTGTGGGTGGTGGTGGGATGGGGGCTGTGTTTCGCGCTACGGATAGGAAATTAGGGCGCACCGTAGCCGTCAAAGTATTGTCTCGGAACAGAAAGGATATTGACTCTCTGCGACGCTTCAAGAATGAGGCACAGAACGCTGCTCGTTTGGATCATCCGAACATCGCTCGAGTATTTTACGTGGGTGAAGACGCTGGTTGGAACTTTATCGTATTTGAATATATCAGTGGTATCAACATTCGTGACTTGGTATCCCAGCGCGGGCCATTGTCACTGCACGATTGTTGGTCATATGTATTGCAAGTTGCGCACGCGCTAACGCATGCCTCTGAGCGGGATATCGTCCACCGTGACATTAAACCATCGAACATCCTCGTGACTACAGACGGAACCGCGAAATTAGTAGACATGGGGTTAGCTCGCTTCCATCAACTTGATTCCGACAACTCCGATGCGACTGCTTCGGGGGTAACCCTGGGGACATTCGATTACATATCGCCCGAACAAGCCCGCGACCCACGTACTACGGATGTTCGCGGTGACATCTATTCACTCGGTTGTACACTGTACTACATGCTCACCGGCCTCGCACCATATCCCGCAGGTACAGTTCTACAAAAATTATTAAGCCACTCCGGTGACCCAGTTCCCGATCCGCGAACACAACGTGCAGAAATCGACGATGGCACGGTGCAAATCCTTCACAAGATGCTGGCCAAGCAGCCGAGTAAGCGATATCAAACACCTAGCGATCTAATTGACGACGTCCTCTCCGTCGGAGAGCGTTTGGGCCTATCCTTGACACTCGCTGGGCAGACCTGGGTATCCCAACGATCACGCCCAATTTTCTCAATCACCAACCACCTCCCTTGGATAGCGCCCTTAATATTACTATTGGTAACCGCTATCGGTTTAACCCAATTTGCGCCGGCCAGTCCTCCTCTCATCGTGAGTGAGCCTACTTTCAGTAATGCACCCTATATCGTACCCGGGTCCGCGGTAGATGAAACTCCGGCGGACAGCGCGGACGTCGCTCCAACGACTA
>JABHUV010000297.1 GCA_018658605.1 Planctomycetaceae bacterium
ACGATCAACAACGTACCCAACAGCATATACTCCTGCTGGTGTTCGTCCACATTGGAAACAATAGAAATACCAGCACCGAATGCGATCGCGAGAAAAATACCGCGCAAGAACCATAAAGCCATAATAAAACCGCCGAATGAAATAAATAGGAATAATAATAGGTACAGTGAACTACACAATGGTGCGTCACTGCGATAATAATATGAATATAATCGCGACAGACTAAGGCTTGCTCTATGCTGTAATCAATAATAAACGTCTATCGCCTCTTCCATTCTAAACTCACCAAATCTGGATTGCTACCAAAAAACCAAATCAATCACAAAAGCATGCCAATATCGGCAAGTACGATTGCTGGTAAAAATGTGGCTATTGGCTAACATGAGCCAAGAATTGCTGCTCAAAAAAACGATCTGTCATGCCCGCAATATAATGCCCTACGCTACGGGGCATACCAACTTGCTCGGCATGATTAACAAACCTCGCAGGCATAATCTCGGGGTTTTCGACCAATACAGTAAATAATTGCCGGATTTGGCGTTGAGCAAGATCACGAGTTTTTACGATGGCAACATGACGGTAAACGCGTTCATACAAAAATACCTCAAGCTGTTTCTTAGCCTTAGCTATTTCTCCAACCGTCCCAATTCGAAAATCCGATTGACACGCTGCGCTAGCAGAGTCCCACTGAAACTGTGTTAGTGCGATGCTTGCATGCTCCAAGACATTCGTCACTTGGCAATCTAACAACGTGTGAATAATCGCGCGTTGATATTCTCGCTCTCCTAACTCATCAACTCGTGATGCAATCTGCTGCTGACAAATTTTTATCATATCGAGCTGTTCTAATTCAGTGAACTTAACAAGTCCCAACTTTAACGCATCGTCAATATCGTGAGCGTCATAGGTCATGGAATCCGCGGCCTCAACCGCCTGTACTTCCAGTAATGGAGAAATCTCCGTTGCACTCTTATCGACACGAGTCGCTTGCCCAGCAAGTACTTCTTGAGTCAGATTTAATCCCGGAAAATACTGATGCCTCGTTTCCAATTGCTCAGCAATCGTCAAAGCGTATTGATTATGAGAGAACCCACCCTCTGCTTCAAGGCATTCCGCTAATGCGTCTTCTCCAGCATGCCCAAACGGTGGGTGTCCAATATCATGAAATAACGCCAATGCTTCTACCAAGTCCTCATTCAATCGTAAGGCACGGGCTAGAGTACGAGCGATTGATGAAACTTCATGAGTATGTGTAAGCCGTGTACGATGGTAATCGCCCATATCGCCGGTGAAAACTTGCATCTTACCGCTCAGTCGTCGATACGCCGCGCTGTGCACAATACGATCGCGGTCGCGTTGGAACGGTCCGCGATAAGACTGTTGCTGCTCATCATAACGCCGACCCAAGGTGTCACGACTGTGCATCGCATAGGGTGCCAAGATACTCGCCTCACGCTCAGCAATCGTCTGCAAATTGTTGTGCGTCATTACCTAAAGCCCCTCAGCCTGCAAGACCCCCCCATTCAAATCAAGGGATAAGCCTACATCTGTTGTACAACACCAATGCCTAACAAGTCTAAACCGTGCGCGATGGTGCGCGCGGTTAAATCACAAAGCCGTAAGCGATTCAACTTAATCACTTCGTCCTCCGCTTGCAGGACAGGGCACTGCTCAAAGAAGGATGAAAAACGTTTCGCTAAATCAAACAAGTAATTGGTTAGTTGATTCGGTCGATAATCTTCTAACACTTCGTCTAATGCTTCGGCATAACGTGCCAGCGTCAGCGCTAACAATCTTTCAGCCGAATGTTCCAGAATGACGCTGTCGGTCATTGCCCGAACCTGTTCTAGGTCTACCTCTCCCTTGCGAAATATACTCTGAACTCGAGCATAGCAATACTGCATGTAGGTCGCCGTGTTACCTTCTAAGGCCATCATCTTGTCGTAGCTAAACACATAGTCACTTGTCCGATTATGGGCAAGATCTGCATATTTTATCGCACCATGACCAACGGCATCAGCGACCTCTTCGCATTGCTGTGTGGTTAATGCATACTCATTATTTCCATCACCTGAATCAGCGGAGACAATATCTAGGGCCTTAGCCACAGCTTCATCAAGCAACCCTTCGAGCCCAACTGCGGAACCGGATCGTGTCTTATAAGGGCGCCCATGTTCATCTAGTACTGTTCCAAAACTGATATGCCGCATTTGCACGCTGCCTGCTATCCACGACTGTGCCACTGCAAATAGCTTTTGAAAATGCTCACTCTGGCGATGATCTACAACATATAGAATCTCATCTGGTTGCCACTGATCAACTCTGTATTCAATCGTTGCTAAATCCGTAGTTGAGTAGAGAAACGCTCCATCACTCTTTTGAACGATCATCGGCGTGTCAAAGTCATCGAGAAAAACACATACAGCACCTTCACTGTCGACAGCCAAATTTTGATCTCGAAGTTTTTGCACAACCCCTGGCAACATCTCATGATAAAAGCTCTCGCCGTATTCCACGTCAAAATCGATATTCAAACGACCATATATTTTCTGAATATCAGCTCGGCACTTGGGTAAGAAATCCTTCCAGAGCTTGATGTTTTCCTCATCGCCAGCGTGTAAAGCTGCTGTTTCAAGTAATACACTCTTAGCAATTTCGGGATGCGCCAAAACCAATTGACTCAAGGTGGTGTCGTTATCGATGGCCGATAACTTTTGGGCAACCGCTTCGTAGTTCGATTTAGCTTGATTCAATTGAGTCTCAGCTCGTTGCTGCGATTTTTTTAGCTTTTTATCTTGGGAATCATCACCTGTCAGATCAATAGCATCCCATTCTTCAACTTTTCCTTGGCGAATCTCGATTTGTTCCAGCAACGAATCTAGTTGGGATTGGCTTTTATAGTAATCAACCAGTTGATTGACTAAGCGATACAGACGGCTCAACTCAGCCACAGAGTTAGCCGTATAGGCATCCGGGTCCACAAAATGCTTGTAGCCATAAATGATCATTCCGAACTGAGTGCCCCAATCGCCTAGGTGATTATCTCGAATGACCTGATGACCTAAGAATTTCAGTGTACGTGCTAGACTGTCGCCGATTACCGTTGAGCGTATATGGCCAACATGCATGGGCTTCGCAACGTTGGGTGAAGAATAGTCAATAATATAAGTTCGCTCAGTAGCAACAACGGACACTCCTAGCCGATCATCGGCTAAAGCTTCTATGATATGCTGTGCCAAATATTCATCTCGGATCGTCAAATTGATAAATCCTGGACCAGCAATTTCTACGTTGCCACACAGATCATCTAATTGGACTTTTTCCACAATCTCTGCTGCGATATCGCGAGGCGCACGTGACAGTCGTTTCCCGATCGACATTGCACAGTTAGCTTGATAGTCACCAAAACGCGAATCCTGAGCGGGCTTGATCATTGCAAGTAATAACTCAACGTTATCCGATTCAGCGTATGCCCCTAAGACAACCGCAAATCGCTGTTTAATTTCCGCTAGAACATTCATAAATTTCAACCATTCGACCGCCAAGCAACATCACTTATAGCAGAGACCGTCGCGTGGAGTGTTGTTATTAGCCTTAGCTTTGATTCCGAGTATCTTCCGCTGCGACCGCTGAAAGAAGATCGGAGATATCTACTTGTATCGCATCAGCCCACAAAGACTCTAAACTATAGTATTCACGGGTTTCATCATCAAATAAGTGAATCACCACACTTCCATAGTCCAGCAGTATCCAGCGACTCTCACTATAACCTTCAATACCAATTCGACGATCTTCTAAATCATCTTCTAGTGTATGGTCGATTTCCTCGCTAATCGCATGAAGTTGGCGACGACTGGATCCAGTTGCGAGCACAAAAAAATCAAACATGGACGACTGCAACCGCAGATCAAGCACGACGATATCGCGCCCATTGTTTTCCGCGGCCGTGCGAGCAGCCGCTTTGGCGAGTTCTAACGACCGCGCAATTCGAGCTTCTTCATTAGGAACTTCTCCTCGACGTAGACGATCCGATTCAGGAATCATATCGGAGATATCAGTGGCATCAGTCGGTTCGGACGATTCAGTCATGGGTTGTTGAGCTTTTAACAAAAAATAGATTGAAAACTTCGTTGCATCTACCAAGGATTTTACTCGGCATTTTAACAACTGTCACCATTCAAAACCTGTCATTCGTCGGTCATTCACATGAATGGGCTGTTCTACTAACTTAGCAAAGCGGTTAGTCGATGCTGGAACTAGAAGATTTCCAGCGCGGTCAAACTGTAGCGAACGATCAAGCCAGCAACAACAACACTAACCATACTCATTAATTTGATGAGTATATTCAAACTGGGACCGCTCGTATCTTTGAACGGGTCACCCACCGTGTCACCAACAACCCCTGCTTTGTGAGCATCAGATCCTTTGCCACCAAACTTACCGGTTTCAATGTATTTCTTAGCGTTATCCCAAGCACCACCCGAGTTGGACATGAAGATTGCTAAACAGAAACCACAAGTCATCGTTCCAACCAATAGTCCCATAACACCGCCAACACCAAGAATCAATCCAGTGGCAATTGGAGTCAGCAGCCCCAACAGTGACGGCGCAATCATTTCTTTTTGGGCCGCCAATGTACTAATTCGCACCGGCGTCGCATAATCTGGCTTAACACTGTAGTCCATGATGCCAGGGTTCTCGTTGAATTGCCGCCGGACTTCTTCCACCATGCCGCCAGCAGCACGACCAACGGCGTTCATCGTCATCGCGCAGAATACAAATGTAGCCATGCAACCGATAAAAACACCGACTAAGATTTTTGGGTTCAACAACGATGCATCGTAGTACCTTGCAAAATCAGGTAACGTCGCTTTGTCGCGACGCACAAGCGTTATCGGTCTTGCTTCAGGTCCTGCATTAAGCGTAATTCGATCATATGCCGTCATGCCTCCCTTAGTAGCATCGGTGATCGCCATCGTACTGCCATCAGGGAATCCTAATGTAAGTGCCGAAGACGTAATCGGTGTATCGGTGTTCTTATTGATAGACGTCCAACCGTCAACACTGTTCACTTCATCAGGGAACATCAACCATGACGTATTTTCTTCGTTGTTTTGTTCGTGAAGAACCAAAAACTGATCGTTAACCTTGTACCAACCATCTTCGTGCTCGGCAACAACGACTTCATCAGCCCAGCGATCAAATCCAACTCGCACTTGTTCCATATAAGCAGCCAGCAATGCCAAAGCGGTCAATGCAGCAGAGCCAATGGCAAATCCTTTGCCAGTCGCGGCGGTTGTATTTCCTAGGCTGTCCAATGCATCGGTGCGATCACGAACAATTGAGTCCAAACCTGCCATTTCAGCGTTACCACCAGCATTATCAGCGATTGGACCATATGCATCTGTGGCCAAGGTAATACCAAGCGTACTAAGCATCCCAACAGCAGCAATACCAACTCCATACAGTCCAAGAGTAAATTTGGATACATCCTTGAACTCAAAACCAGTTGCAAATCCGAATGCTAAGATTGTACCGGTACAGACAATCAAGACGGGTAGCCAAACCGATTGCATTCCATCGGCCAATCCACGAATAATGACATTCGCTGGGCCCATTTGAGCAGATTCAGATAACCCTCGAGTCGGCGCAAATTCATCGCTAGTCACATACTCGGTCCACCATCCAATAAACCAACCCGCTCCAAGACCAACAATTACGCTAAACGCTATCATCCAATTGTCTTCTGGCATCATCCATCTTGCGAGAAACACTGCGCCGATCGCAACGGCAATAGTCGAAGTATTAATACCTCGGCCTAATGATTTTAGTAAAGCTGACTGACTGGCATTGTCATCACTCTTAATCAAGTAAATTCCACCAATTGACAAAAAGACGCCCATGGCCGCGATGCACATTGGTAAAAACAAGGCGGCTACCTGCTGATCTGTATTACCAGAAAATGCCGCCACACCTAACGCTGCCGTTGCCAAAATCGATCCAGAATAAGACTCGTACAAGTCAGCGCCCATGCCGGCGACGTCACCAACATTGTCTCCTACGTTATCCGCAATCGTCGCTGGATTTCGTGGATCATCTTCTGGAATGCCCTGTTCAACTTTTCCCACTAGATCAGCTCCTACGTCAGCTGCTTTAGTAAAAATTCCGCCACCGACGCGAGCAAACAAAGCCTGTGAACTCGCTCCCATTCCAAAGCACAACATCGTAACCGTAATGGCTTCAAGCCCAAGTTCAACACCCCATGCCAGAATGGCATACCAAATCACAATGTCGAGTAAGGCGAGACCAACGACGGTTAAGCCCATCACGGCACCACTACGAAATGCTACTTTCAGTCCTTCGTTAAGGCTCTTCTCAGCCCCGGCAGCTGTACGACTACTAGCCCACGTTGCCGTCTTCATACCAAAGAATCCGGCTAACCCCGAAAACATTCCACCGGTGACAAATGCAAACGGAACAAATTCACTTTGCACCTTGAGCGCAAATGCTGCTAGACACAAGAATGCAAAGATGACGCCAAAAAATATGATGACAACTTTGTACTGTTGAGTGAGATAAGCAGAGGCGCCATCGCGTACGTGACCCGCCAATTCAATCATAGTTTCGTTACCTTCGTCGCGCGACATCATCCAACGAAAGAAAACCCAAGCTTGAGCCAAGGCTGCCAGCGAGGCCGCTAAACAGATACCCCAGTACAGTTTATCTTTGCTCAAAAATTCTGTTGCGTCGTTCGCAGTCTCCGCACCATCAGCAAATGCACTGGTAGCCAACACACTCATGACAACCATCGTCACCAAGCCTAGAGCGGCAGTTCTTCGCAATCTCAATTTCCCGATCCGACCACAACCACTGTCCCAGAATCTCATCTAATGTTCCTTCATGAAGCCGCAACGTTTTGGCTGCTAGACTTTGTTTAATTGCTTGAATCGATAACTCTTAGTTTGCCGTTATATTCCCCGTAGCACTTTCAAAAAATCGTGATACTAATCTTAAAAAGAATACTAACAAACACATGGTAGAGAGGCTAGTTTATCGAACACCAATTCATACGGTCAACTGCATGAAGGACAAATAAGTAAAAAAAATTTTGGCGTGTTTTCGAATTGAGTTCCACACTCGAAATGATTTTTCAACTATCATCATACTAGGCTGCTTTTTTCTGAAATACCTGCTTTGGATTTCTTTCAAATCCGCTTCAAACAATTTGTGCATCTTGGCGAATATTCGCCGTCTCGTTTTGCTTGACAAGATTCTGAGTCCCCAGCTTCAGAGAACCTAGACAGTAGCGGCGGAACAAACATTTCGCCTAACCCGCGTAAACGTCATAATCGGCAAAGGCTTTTGTCGGGCCAATAGGCGAGCGTCCTTACTGTGACCTCTAAAAAATAAGGATAATTACCTGTAATGATCATTTCGGGCAGCGGAAGCAAAAAAATAATGTAAATAAAATTGCTTGCAATAGGCTCTAAATGGCGATTAGCACTGTATGGATAGATAGTTAGGTAAGTAAGTTCACGTCCATAAATACTTAGCAGTAATCTGTTAGTTTTATGAACGCCGCAACTTGGTTTGTCTATAATTACAAAATAAACAAGTTGCTGAATAGTTGGTAAAGAAAACGGAGAATTCAAAACATGTCTAAGGCTCAATTTACACGTCGTCTCGCACTATGAGGTTTGGCAGCAAACGCTGTTGTATTGCCCCTCACCATCAGTGGAGCCATTCGCAATTCTGGCAAACGATCATTCCAATCACTAGACAACGATACGGTTGAATTCTTCGCCGCTAAGAAGGCAGGATTGATCGATGTGATGTTCATTCCCCGTAGCAGTAAGTCTGCCAACATCATGATGAAGAATCGCACCAAGCGTAAACTCAGCATCAAAATGCCGGAAGCGTTCGCTGGTGTTCCAATCCTTGGCCAAATGGGTGGCATGGGCATGGGCGGCGGCGGCATGGGTATGGGCGGCGGCGGCGGCATGGGCGGCTTCCAAAACATCGAGCCTGGCCGCGTACGCAAAGTTAAAGTCACAACCGTTTGCCTTGAACATGGCAAAAAAGAACCTAATCCGCGTGTCAAGTACGACATCGTACCAATTGAAAACTTTACTCGCAACGCACAAGTCATCGAGCTTTGCCGTATGCTTGGAAGTGGTAAACTAGATCAAATGTCAGCTCAAGCAGCCGCTTGGCATCTGACAGACAACCTCAGCTGGCAACAACTCGTACAAAAGATCGGTGCCACTCATCTCAATGGTACCAGCGAACGATATTTTCACCCCAATCAAGTTGCCATGGGTATGCGGTACGTTCAAATTGCTCAACAACGAGCTACGCTACGAAGTGAAGTTCAAGGCAAGGATGAATCGCTGTCGAACCAATAGTCACTGAGAATTCTGACACGATTGAAGGTAATAAGTAAAGCAAAAAGGGCTCGAGCAACACACCGTTCTCGAGCCCTTTCTGCTTGATTATAGTTCGATGTCGCCAACATCCTCGATTTCAAAGCTCTCGACAAACGCTATTTTGAAATCATACACATCAGCAAAGTCTAACTTGGAATCAGTTTTTGATTTTTTCATCAAGCCAGCCTCGATCATATTGTAAACGAGTTCCCCAAAATCAAGCGTTTCATAAATTCCCCAACTATTAAGCACGGTTTTTGTCATGAAACCAAACTGTAGCAATGCTAGCCTACGAATCGCCTCGCAAAGCTCTTGCCCCGTCAAATGGGCTTCTTCGGGAATATCATCGTCCGATGGCATACCTTTGGTGAGTTCTGCCAAATCTTCTTTCGACATCGAGCCGCATTCCATCACGTCATGCGCAAATGCCAACGCCATACGAATAAACTCATAGGCCTCAGGCTCATACCGACCATCCTGTTCCATCAGGTCAAACAATGGATTTGATATTTCATTCATCTTAGCGTGCAACTCAATTCGTTTTTTGCCTCGTCCGTTGCGAAGCCTCGCGATAATTTGTGATACGTGACACGTCGTCTTAGTGTTAACTAGTCGCGGCAATATGACAAAGCGAGTAATGCGTAGCCAGTCACAAGATTTTCATCGCCTTCAAGCCAGCGAGTATTTCGAGCATTAAACCACGAGCCATTACGTTTTTGTCGCCGTGACAATTCTGAAATCAAGTCACCACGCCAATTGTGTCGCTGACCATCAGCATCCTGCACCTGGTCAACCTCCAACGCTCGTAGTGTCTTGGCAAACGTGTGCAAATAGTAATAATGTCCCGACGCGCCCATTCCAGGATTTTCTGAGACATCGTAGTTTTTGCGAATCCAAGATAAAGCAGCCTTTACCCGCTGATCATCTCGATCGACGCCGGCATATATCATGCTCTTTAAACCAGCGTATGTCATTGATGCATAACTGCGCAACCCACCGTTGGCTGTTTCGCCAGCTTGACTTGTACCCCCCGCAGCTGGTGTGTAATAAAACCCACCATCATTAATCTTGCGTGC
>JABHUV010000254.1 GCA_018658605.1 Planctomycetaceae bacterium
ATTTTAGAATACGCTCCTCGCAGCAGGGGAGCACGCGCTTACACTGAATTGTGCATGGAGGTACTAAATCGTGACTAAAGATAGACGACTTGGAAAAGGGCTTGCTGCCTTGCTGGGTGACTCCATCGAAGCAACTGCTGGAGACGTCAGTTCTCTCGAACCAACGGAAACGACTGCCGCCACAGACACCCCCAAAAGTCCCTCTGGATTTACCGTACTAGCAGTGTCAGAGATTGACGACAATCCCTATCAACCTCGCCGTCATTTTGATGAGGAACAACTCGTAGCGCTGTCACAAAGCCTTAAGCAGCATGATCTGTTACAGCCAATCGTTGTTCGTCCTAAAGGTACTCGCTATGAATTGATTTCAGGTGAACGGCGGTTGCGGGCGGCTATCATGGCGGGTTGGAAAACAATCGCTGCTCAAGTACGGGAGGCATCGGATCGTGAGACGGCTGAACTAGCAATTATTGAGAACCTACAGCGTAAGGATCTTAATGCGTTGGAAAAAGCGGATTCATTTAAACGGTACTTAGATGAACACAGTTGTAGTCATAGTGAATTAGCCAAACGACTGAGCGTTGACCGTTCGACAGTGGCAAACTTGATTCGCTTGCTTGAGCTCCCTGATCCGGTCAAGCAAACGCTGGCAAACAATTTGATCACCGCCGGACATGCGCGAGCTCTGTTACCGCTAGTGACTGCGGTGGAGCAAATCAAGCTTTGTGAGAAGATTGTGCGGAAATCATTGAGCGTTCGAGCCGTAGAACAAATCGTACAGGCCTCGCTGTTTGATGCAGAAGACGATGCTGGCAAATCCAGTAGCGGTGGTCGTAAGGTAAACCGACGTACGGGCGGAAGTAATCCGTTTCAGTTAGCACGGCTCGAGCAAGAGCTTAAGCAGGCATTAGGTACCAAGGTTGATATTCGTGAAAAGGCGGGTGGCAAAGGAAAAATTGTCATACACTTCAACAACCACGATGAGTTCCAAAGGTTGTTGACGCAATTGTCTCATCGTGCGACGGAGCAACGACGAGTCGGATAACGCTGACTGAGGTGATCTCTCGCAACAACTGACACAGGCCTCCAATAGCCTTCAATAGCCGGCAAAAGGGGGTTGTCCAATCGACTGCTTCTGGGTAAACTCGGTTCTTCATTACGGGGCGTAGCGCAGCCTGGTTAGCGCGTCTGGTTTGGGACCAGAAGGTCGTGAGTTCGAATCCCACCGCCCCGACTTAATAGAAATGGCTCGAGTGCAAATCGGTGCACTTGAGCCATTTTTGCGGGACATCATATAGGTGTACTAATGTTCACTAGTCATTGATTTTGATGGCGGTGATCGGGTCTGTCTGAAATCGGTTGGCGCTGTGAAGGTTTCCTAATCCGAGTTCTAGTTTCAAGCCGGAACGAATGACCCCCATTTCAACGAGTGTCAATCCGCCTCCTTGTTTACCCGCGGTTGCGCCAAGTAACCGCACAAAACCCAGCGACTCGCGTGTTGTTGAGGGTTCAATTCGGCTGGCCATCGCACTGGCGCGTTGCGTATCGATAATTTTCAATTCGTATGTTTGGGTCGCGGTTTCTAACACGAGCGTATCACCTGACTTCAAGTCAGCCAAACATAGGTGGTCGATTACATTGGAACCTAATTGGTCGGCACTAAAGGCGATAGCTGTTCCAAGGATCCAAGCTCCTATGCAGGCCATAACCGCTATTCGATTTTTTCGATTCTTCATACTTCTCACGCCCTTTCAATCACAGGCGAAACATCAAATTGTTTTCTCTCTTACCGTCAACATAGGTTTCCATTTTGCCACTCTCGATACAAAAAATATGAATCTTTGATAATTTCAGGTGTCAAGGACCAATCGTAGTTGGATTAATAGGTACGATAGAACTATCTAACATAAGTTATACAATCGTTACTTCAACTTCTTGGTCGATTACCGTGAAACAACTTGCACCTACCCGTTATAGATATTTCGTTGTGGTTTGTTTGCTAGCGGGGGGATTCACTTTGTTTGGTTACCAACTAACCGCTCTACAAAGTGAAGACGTGGCCACATGGGCAGACGTTGATATTCCGGCGGACTGGAAGCGACCGCGTACAGGCGCAAGTGAGAATGGGTTTCGTTGGTATCGTTGCCAAATCGCAATTCCGGCTGACTGGAAATCACAAGATCTTACGGTACTTGTGGAACCAATCGATGATGCCCGAGAGATATTCTTTAACGGAGTACTTATTGGGACGATTGGTGCGATGCCCCCCAAATTTCGCAGTGGATTAGGGGAGGATGCAGAACATAAGGTTCTAGCTGCACATGTTCTTTCCGGGCAGAGTAACGTTTTAGCCATTCGCGTCTACCGCAAGTATCCACGTGGTGGGTTTAATGTCGCCGCTCCTGTGATTACTAATGGCCAGCAAGCAATCAGCACTAGTGGTAAATGGCAAACGATAACGGGTGATGATCAAGGTTGGGCATTGTGGAAAGATGCCCAACCCGACAATAATTTGTTTTCCAAAGTGGGAGACGCAAAAACAGTGATTGCCGAGTTTCGTAAGCTTGAAAATGACCGAGGAGCACGGTCACCGAGTGACGCTCTTAAGCAATTTACCACGACTCCACTGCTCAGCGTCGATACTGTATTAAGCGATCCGGATATCGCTCAACCTCTTTCCATTAAATTTGATGATCGTGGTCGAATATGGGTCATGGAGTATCGGCAGTATCCAGACCCCGCAGGAATTGAGGTTGTCAGCCGAGATAAGTATCTACGAACGGTTTATGACAGTTTGCCGCTTCCTCCACCGCTTGGCGCACGTGGCCAAGACCGTATTTCGATACATGAAGATACCAATGGCGATGGAAAGTTTGATGACCATAAAGTCTTTGTAGATGGATTGAATATTGCAACGTCATTCGCAATTGGTGATGGAGGTGTGTATGTATTAAATCCCCCGTATTTATTGTTTTATCGAGATCGCAATCAAGATGATCAGGCGGATGGTGATCCTGTGATCATTCTGGAAGGTTTTGGAATTGAAGATACGCATTCGGCAGCCAGCCATTTACGTTGGGGACCCGACGGTTGGCTATACGGCGCTCAGGGTAGTACCGTATCGGGTAACATCAAACATTATGGTACTGACGAAAAACCAATTTCGTCGATGGGGCAAGGAATTTGGCGGTATCACCCGGGCCTTAAGAAATACGAGATGTTCGCCGAAGGAGGCGGAAATACGTATGGCGTAGAATTTGATTCATTTGGCCGAGTTTATTCAGGCTATAACGGCGGTAACACACGTGGTTTTCACTACGTTCAAGGAGGTTACTATCTAAAAGGTTTCTCAAAACATGGTCAATTGTCGAACCCCTATGCTTTTGGCTACTTCCCTGCGATGGCTCATACCCAGGTCCCCCGATTCACGCACACGTTTGTCATCTATGAGGACCCGATCCTTCCGGAATACTACCGTAATCGTTTGTACGGAGTGGAACCGTTGCAAGGGCGAGTTGTGTATAGCAGCTTTGAACCGGATACATCTACGTTTAAAACAACAGACCTCGGGCATCCACTGAAAACGACCGACACTTGGTTTCGCCCCGTTGATATTCAAGTTGGCCCTGACGGAGCGCTGTATGTAGCGGATCTTTACGAACAGCGAATCGATCATGCATCGCATTTCCAAGGCCGCATCGACAATACCAATGGTCGGGTTTATCGATTACGTCCTACTGAGAATTGGAAGAACAAGTCTTTTGATTGCTCCGAATTCACAAATCAAGAGTTGTTTGGTCTATTTTCTTCTCCTATTCGCTCCCAGCGGCAAACAGCTTTACGGTTATTACGTAATCGTAAGCTCAGTAAGTCCGACGTAGCACAGTTGCAGACCCTTTTGACGAACGATGAAATACTTGTCGCGACCAATGCTCTCTGGGCACTAAACGTCACTGGAAATTTCGATCTCGATATTGCTCATCGTTCGCTTACTAGTGACCACTGGGCGGTGCGGGGATGGTCGATTCGCTTGGCTGTAGACCAGTTAGAGTTAGACGGCAATTACCAAACAGCTTTATTATTACAAGTGAAGCAAGAAGACAACGTTCAAGTGCGTAGTCAAATGGCAGCCTCGTCTCGACGGGTGAGCCCGCCATTGTTTGCCGGCATCGTCAAGGAACTGTTGCAGCGTGATGAAGACGTCCTTGATCACCATATTCCCCTGTTAGTTTGGTGGGCCATCGAAGCGAATGCGACGGAATTTGAAAGTATCAGACAGCTATTTGGCGATCCAGACGTTTGGACACAAAAGATGACCCAATCGGTTATCCTCCAGAGGCTAGTTAAGCGTTACGCAATGTCTGGCACGCGGGGCGAATTAGAAAACCTAGCTTGGATGTTTCAAGCAGCGCCCGATAAAGCGTCAAGTGATATCTTGATGGCAGGTTTTGAGCAATCCTTCGAGGGTCGGTCATTAGCGAATCTGCCAGTTTCGTTGTTGGAGCAAATCCGTGCTGCGGGTGGTGGTTCGTTGAAGCTAAAGGCTCGCTTAGGGGATCCGGCGGCGATTGCCACAGCCATCGAAACGGTGGTGAACACCAATGCTCCGGCCCAACAACGCCAGAGTCTGATTTCGGTTCTTGGGCAAATAAGTGCTCCCGCTGCGATTGAACCGTTGCTGGGCATCCTTGGGTCTACCGCAGACAAGTCCATCAAGCAGGCTTCCCTGAACGCACTACAAGGGTTTGAAACTGGTGACATCGCAACAAAAACGTTAGCCGCTTATCTTAAGTTCTCCCAAGAAACTCAAGTCGTTGCTCAGTCATTACTCGCCAGTCGTTCAGATTGGACGGTGCAGTTATTACAGCAAGTCCAAGAAAAGAAAATTCCCGTTGATTCGATCCGACAGGAAGCGATTTTAACGATGTTGTTGCACGACAACGAGGAAATCAAATCCCAAGTCGTTGAGTTGTTTGGGGAAATTAGCCCGGCGACGTCCGAGCAATTACAAGCTCGCATTAAAGAGTTGGTAAGCGTCATTGCGGAAGCATCAGGCAATCCTTATGACGGTAAGCGGTTGTTCTTGCAGCATTGTGGTAAATGCCATCAGCTATTTACCGATGGTGGAAAAATTGGTCCTAGTTTAACGACATACAAACGCGATGATTTGCAGGCGATGTTACTAAACGTTGTGAATCCCAGTATCACCATTCGCGAGGGCTTTGAGAATTATGCTCTATTTACGCTCGACGGACGTACTCTGACGGGCTTTATTGACGATCAAGATAGCCGAGTGGTTGTATTACGAGGAACGGATGGTCAGCGGACTGTCGTGAATCGCAGTAATATTGATGAGATGCAAGTGATTCAGCGATCGTTGATGCCCGAAGGAATACTCAAAACGCTAACCGCTCAGCAAATCCGAGATCTATTCGCCTATCTGCGATCTAGCCAACCGTTACCATAAGTCCGTAGTGATTCAGAAATTTATCGCGTAGGCCGCAGTCACCGATCAATCGTTATGGGGGTAAATGGTTGTTACGACAAGCAGGCTTTGATTTGGCGGACGCCTTGTCGTAAACGCTCTTCATTTTCAACGAGAGCCATTCGCAAATACCCATCACCAGAGGATCCAAAGCCCGATCCAGGGCTGACGGCCACATTGCCGTGCTCGAGCAGCTTCATCGCGAAATCCATGGTTGACATTTGTTGTCGCCATTTTTCAGGTATTTGTGCCCAGAGGAACATCCCGGCGCGGGGTGATTGCACGTCCCAACCGATGCGATTCAGACCGTCGACAAGCACATCACGCCGCTGCTGGTAGATTTTCGATTGTTTTTCCACTGCCTTTTCGGTTTCTCGTAGCGCCATAATCGCTGCTACTTGGACGGCTTGAAACATCCCATAATCGTAATAGCCTTTAATAGTAGCAAGTGCCTGAATCATATGTCGGTTGCCTGCACAGAATCCAATCCGCCAGCCCGCCATGTTATAGCCCTTGCTCATCGTAGTGAATTCGACTCCCACCTCACTCGCGCCCTCGGAAGCCAGAAAACTGGGAGGCTGGTAACCATCAAATGCGATATCGGCATAGGCAAAGTCGCTGATGACCATAAGTCCGTAGCGTTTTGCAATTTTTACGACATCATCGTAGAATTCTTGTTCAACGGTGACTGTTGAGGGGTTGTGAGGATAGTTCAAGATCAGCAATTTCGGGCGAGGATACATTTGCTCACAGGTATAAGCAATATTGCTCAGGAATTTTTCACTATCAGCGACTTCAAGTGAAATAACGTTTGCGCTCGCTAAGGCTACCGCATAGGTGTGTACCGGAAAGTAGGGAGCGGGAACAATGGCGGTGTCCCCTGGGCCCATTAGTGCTAAGCACATATGGCTAAACCCTTCTTTGCTACCCAAGCAGACCATGAGTTCTTCTTCGGGGTCCAAGCGGACACCATATTTTGTGAGATACTTGCTGGCCACTTCGCGCCGCAGGTTCTGGATTCCATTAGATTTACTGTAACCGTGAACTCGTGGATCGGCAGCCGCTTCGGCTAATTTATCGATTACGAGTTGTTCGGGCGGGTCGGAGGGGTTTCCCATACCCATATCAATAACATCTTCGCCAGAGCGTCGCTTCTGATAGAGCAAGTTATTGATGCGGCCAAACATATAGGGTGGCAACCGTTTTACTCGTTGGGCAACTTCAATCGCAAAATCCTTATCCGCCGGGATATCATCGGCCACCGGCATATGTTCGCGCGTAGTGGGGCCATTAGCATCGTCGATTGGATTTGGGGATTTGGGAGATTCGTTGGTGTCGGAGGTCATGGAACATCTTTAGAAGTAGATTGTCGGTACATTACAAAAATAACCTGAAGCGGTCCGATTTGTAACCTCTGTTTCTGCCAAACGACGTTGATATATGAACCGGTTGGGAATAGAGAGAAGCGTGAATGTTTATAACCACAGTCCGACGCCGACGGCAACGGCACAAACGATGGCGGAAATGAATCGCACAATCGACGGGGCTTTATGGTTACGCCAGCGCTGGGTTAACGTGTTACCGATGAGTCCAATAATCCCCGTCAAAACGCCGACCATCATGAACCACTTGGGCAACAACTGTGTCATTTCCCCGGCCGCGGCGGGTTCACCCATCGCGGCGTTAATCATTGCAAACGTAACAGTTCCCATTAAGGAAGCGGCCGTTGCAAGTGTGCACAGAACCCAGACCACCGTAACAGATTCCGCTGCTCGTGTTTCTTGCCCCGGCAACAACTCTAGAGGTGCATCGTCACGGTTGGTAACGGTACGAGTACGCATGGTTGTCTGCGAGCGAGCTGGCCGCGATTTTTTTGGGGACGCGTTGCGTGGTTTCTTTCGCTTTTTCTTACTCATAATCGGTTTATTGTTGATTCGAGAGTGCTCGACAAAGCGGAGACTTAGCGGGCCTTAAACGCGGCAATACTGTCGTAAAACTGCTGGAACAAGTAGCGACTGTCGTGTGGCCCCGCAGATGACTCGGGGTGATATTGCACACTAAACGCTGGGTATTGCTTGTGTCGAATCCCTGCAATTGTATTGTCATTTAAATTACGATGAGTGATTACTAGATGCTCTGGTAGAGTATCTTCTGCGACGGCAAAACCATGGTTTTGTGCAGTGATTTCGATAATGTCGTTATCGATGTTTTGTACGGGTTGGTTGGCTCCACGATGCCCAAATTTGAGCTTGAACGTTGTTGCACCACAAGCGAGTGCCAAGAGTTGATGCCCTAAGCAGATACCAAAGACTGGGACTTGGCTGATTAATGCACCAATTGTCTTGATGGCATAGTCGACCGGTTCAGGATCCCCAGGACCGTTGGAGAGAAAGACTCCATCAGGCTTGAGCTCCATGATTTCTTCGGCGGTTGCTGTTCCAGGAACGATTGTCACCGTGCAGCCCATATCCTTTAGATGGCGAGCGATAT
Organism: Planctomycetaceae bacterium; assembly: GCA_018658605.1. Next base: position 7,976 of record JABHUV010000254.1, read on the forward strand.
TCCATTTCATACCAAAATCCATAGCAACGATATGATAAGATTCTTCACCACCAGGCGTTGTTTCACGTGGCAAACGAGCCCATTCACTTAGTGTCTGATCCCATTGCTGTTGCGATTGTTCCGGCAGGACTTCTTTGACAAGGTCACGTCCGACGAGTCCCGGCGAGGCTTTTGCTTTTTCGACCAAACTTGCGTCATCTAGATCTTCGGTCGAAAGAATTCCTTTCATCGCACCCTGGGTTCGAATGCGCCGTACAAGTGCGCGAGTATCAATGCCCGCGAGCGCAATAATATTATTTTCTTTTAGGTAATCGCTGAGTGTACCGTCGGATCGAAAGTTACTTGCAATACGGCTATTTTCGCGGACGATGAATCCGGATAATTGCGGTTTACCACTTTCGACATCATCTGAGTTGACACCATAGTTGCCGATTTCGGGATATGTCATCGTTACGATCTGGCCACAGTAGCTGGGATCGGTGAGAATTTCCTGATATCCGGTCATGGATGTGTTAAAGACACCCTCGCCGTCAATTTCACCGGTAGATCCAAACGACTCACCTGTAAATACAGTTCCATCTTCGAGTGCCAGCTTTGCAGTCTGTGTCATGATCTGTCCACTATCATTTCAAAAAAACTGATTGATGCCTCTGCCATCATAATAATGCCAGAGAATTGTTTCAAACCTGAGTGCTGCTCAAGGTGACAGGCCGAAGTTCC
>JABHUV010000300.1 GCA_018658605.1 Planctomycetaceae bacterium
CTTGCCGCATTCTGAACAAGGTTGACGATTGCCAGCGAATTCCACTGGTGCTCGGTGCGGTGCGTCGCAATGAGGGCACTGAAATTGAATTTCATTTGCTACCAAAGCAGGGGAGTTCCTCTAGTGAAGGGAGTCGGGCTGTTATTGATTACTTCGTCAAATTTAAAACGCTACGGATTTGTTTAGGTGTGTCCGTGATAATACCGTCAATGCCCGCCATGACAAGTTTTGAAGCTTCTGCTGGGTCGTTCACTGTGTACACCCATAACTTCCAACCTTGTGCATGAATCAGCTTGATCATCTCTGGCGTCACGTCCTTATAACTCCAACCGACCACCTGTGCGCCGGTAAGTTTGATCTTGGAAATATCGGACTCCGCAAATCTATCTCCACCCAAGGCACCTAGAATTAAATCGGGGCAAAGTTTGTGGCAGGTCTCCAAGTAGTCCCAATCAAATGCTTGAACAACGACATCTGTTACGAGTTTATGTTTTTGTAACAAGGCAATTGCGGTTTTAGCGTCACCTTTTTTGCGTTCAATCAACGTGACGGAGCCTTGTTGGATTGTATCTAGGCTTTCAAGAAGTGTGGGGATCTTCGTGCCTTGGAATTGTTTGTTTTTCCAAAGACCTGCATCAAGTGTCTTCAATTTGGCCCATGTGAGTGAACCTGCTGGGACTTTGACGAGTCCAAGCTTCTGCATGACGTTGGTTGTGCGGTCGAGGGTAGAATCATGAAAAGTAAAGGGAATCCCATCGCGGCTGTGATAATAGTCCAGTTCGATCATATCCGCTTTGGCTTCAATCGCTGAACGAAATGCTGGCAGCGTATTCTCGGGATATGTCGCACTGTCTCCACGGTGTGCGATGACGATGGGCGAGTCTTGAAACACAACCTGTTGCGCTTGTCCCTGGGCAGCAGCTCTGAGTTCGCATGTTTGTTCTAAAGATATAGTCAAAAAACAACTGAAGCTAAACAAAAAAAAAGGGGTTGTCAGAAGGAGTCGTTGGCTTGGAGTCATGAAATGCGTAACCTGGGGAATGTTTAAATGCAAAACAGCGGGTGTTTGAATTGTTGTAGTTAAGCCTTGTTTGCTTTTTTACTAGCTAGCTTCCATAACTTCTGCTTCGCGGTTTTGAGCAGCTTCATTCACACTTGTTTCATATTTTTTTGTCAGATCTTGAATCTCGTTTTTGAGGTCATCTCGTAAGTCTTCGTTTAGGTTCTTGTCTTTTTCAGCTTGATCTGCAGCTTTGTTTCCATCCCGACGAACATTACGAATCGAGACTCGAGTTTCTTCGGCTAGTTCCTTGATTCGTGAAACCATCTTTTGGCGTACTTCGCCAGATAAGGCAGGAATATTGATGCGCACTACATTGCCGTCACCTTGAGGATTGAATCCAAGGTCACTAGCGATCAGTGCCTTTTCAATATCCTTGATGACACTGGGATCATACGGACGGATAACGATTTGTTGCGGTTCTGGGCAACCAACACTGGCGAGTTGCTTGAGTGGAGATTGTGAACCATAGCAGTCGACCTTGATGGAATCCACCAACCCTGGGTTCGCTCGTCCTGTGCGAATGCCGGCTAGATTGCTCAGTAAATGCTCTACGGCTTTGTCCATTCGTTCTTCGGTGTCCATTAGAATTTGGTCGTACATTTGAGATTTCTTTTCGTCGAAATTGTGAATGTTCTTAGTTAAGGTACGCTAGGAAGGTGATTTGTAATAGTAATTATCGCAGATACAAATGGTCGTTGTCTAGTGTTAGTACGATCGAAAAGCTAACCACCATTTGGCAGGTTTTTAGTTTAGCTAATGCGAGTGCCGAGCTTTTCGCCTTGTACAGCCCGTACAATATTTCCGTCCGTCTTGTAGTTGAACACTAATACAGGCATTTTGTTTTCCATACAATGTGAAATAGCGGTACTGTCCATCACTCGCAAACCCTGTTCGATCACCGTCTGGAAATCCAACTCGGGATAAAACACCGCATGTGGGTTCTTTTCAGGGTCTTCGCTGTACACACCGTCGACACGAGTTGCTTTCAGGAGAATATCTGCTTCTAACTCCATCGCGCGTTGAGCGGCTGCGGTGTCCGTGGTGACGTACGGACTGCCCGTTCCAGCAGCTAAAATAACGATACGACCTTTTTCCAAGTGTCTGCTTGCGCGGCGGCGAATATAAGGTTCAGCTACTCCGTCCATCCGAATTGCGGACATGACGCGGGTTTGACAGCCGATGCATTCCAGAGCATCTTGCAAGGCTAATGCGTTGATGACTGTCGCTAGCATTCCCATGTAATGCGCCGTAGCTTCGTGGATGGCAACATTTTTTTCTTTGAACTGAGCGCCACGTAGGATGTTACCACCTCCGCATACGATCGCAACTTGGCAACCTTGCTCTACAGCAAGCTTGATTTGTCGAGAAATATCGGCAACTTCTTCCATGTTGATGCCACGCTCGCCAGCACGGCTTAGACTTTCGCCGGAAAGCTTGAGGACAACACGACGATAGATAGGATTGGATTCGTCTGCTACGGCAGTCATACTAAGAGTCCTTCAATAATGAATTATTGGCGTCTGTCTGATTTGAATTAGGGTAGCAGTAAAAGTACAAAAAGTAAGCCCCGATTTTACTCGGGGCTTACAAATTCCGCTATTGTATTTCGACTATTCGCCAGCGTCTTCTGATTCAGTAGAGCTAGATTCATCAGCATCATCACCGAGTTCCCAGCGGACGAATTGAAGGAGCTTCATTTCTTTGCCAGCAGCGAATTTGCCGACAGATTGGCTGTCGTCTTTCACATACGTCTGCTCGGATAGCACACCTTGACTTTCCAAGAAATTCCGCATACGACCTTCAACCATTTGATCGACGATGTTTTCAGGTTTACCTTCAGCAAGCGCTGCGTCACGTAGTGATTGGCGCTCGGTGGCGACAAGTTCTTGAGGCAGATCATCTGCTTTTGCAACCGTTGGTCGCATCGCTGCGATGTGCATACAGATGTCTCTAGCAGATTCTTCATCACCACCCTCGACTGCCAAGATAACTCCAGAAACAGTGCCTGCATTATGCACATAGCCAGCACATCCATTTTCGATGCGGACGATTCGAC
>JABHUV010000303.1 GCA_018658605.1 Planctomycetaceae bacterium
AACGCTTCGCCAGGATCCACCATCCACTTGTACTTCCACCACTCCGGCATCGGGGCCTGCTAGCACAAAAGCTCCTATAAACGTGCCCTCAAATGTAAAACGAAATTCACTCCCTGGTTTTTGACCAGGGAGTAACGGTGCCCCGCCAAATCGATTGCGAAAACCCCCTTTGATCTCTTTCCATGCTGGCTCCGAAAACCGCCAATCCGTTCCTCGCTCAGCTGTTTGAGGACTAATAAAATGTCCGTGTACATAGCTTTTGGCGTCAAACAGGGCCGCCGCCTGGAAATGAGTTGTGACCCTCGTCACTGGTTTTTTCCACCCCTGTTGCAGTAATTTGACCAGCATCGAATGACAAATCGCATTTCCATAAGGTTTCGGGTGCACTCCGCCAAACATCGCCCAGGTTGTTTTTTTTGTATCAATCAACTGGGTAATTTCGCTGCAAAGATCATTCGTAGAAATGCGATAGTGTTTGCAAACAGCATTATGTGCTTTCATGGACACCGGCACCTCACCTTGACGAAGCCGATCCATCATCCCCGGATTGGCAAAATGCGTCACAACGATATCCGCATGTGGATTATGTCGACGTACATGAGCAATCATTCCTTCCATGCCACGTACGGCATGTGCAAAATCAAATCCCGCATCCTGATCATCATTTACAGCAAACTCGATAAACAGCAAATCCACCGGACCCTTCGACAGGACATCCCGCTGTATTCGGTATGCACCAGTCATTGAACATGTCGAAGCAATACCAGCATTGGTAAAAGTGAATTGGGTTGCGGGGAATTGTTGCTGTAAATAAGCACTCATTAACGGCCGATAGCCGTTCATTTCGGTAATACTGCCACCGATAAAGGCGACATGCCCCCGCTTGGTAGATTCAAACACAAACTTGCTATTGGCCAATGATCCCCGCAGGTGATAATGATCATCGGAAACATCGGGCAAGTCCTCAGCGACAACACTGGTTGAGAGTGTCAGTAAAGCGGCGCACATGATTTGTAGATAGGTCATCAGGCAATTATTTCGTTGACAATTCGAGCATCCGACACGACCAGTTTTTGTTCCTGACCGTTATGTAAATAATAGAGTTCGTTATGATCGAGTCCAAAAAGATGCAATATAGTCGCTTGATAGTCATTGGGTTTTACAATATTTTCCACAGCCCGATGTCCAACATCATCTGTATTTCCATAGGTCATGCCACCTTGAATCCCGCCACCGGCCAGCCAAGTACTAAAGCCCTGACCATTATGATCTCGGCCGCCCGTCATCGGATCTCCTTCGACGACGGGCAGTCTTCCAATTTCACCTCCCCAATGCACAAGCACCTCATCCAGCATCCCCCGCTGTTTAAGGTCTTTTACTAATCCTGACGAGGGAACATCCGTCTTACGGCAAGCACTGGGAAGTGTGTTAATCAAGTTCGTATGGTTATCCCATGGCTGACCTGAATGAAACAGTTGCACAAACCGTACGCCCCGTTCCACCATCCGTCTAGCGATCAGACATCGCGTACCATAATCCCGTGTGACCTCCTGATCAATGCCGTACAATTGTTGTGTTGCTTTAGTTTCCTGAGAAATGTCGAGGGCTTCGCGGGCCGAATCCTGCATCCGTGCCGCCAATTCATAACTGGCAATCCGCGCCTCCAAATCATGTTCGCCTGGGTGTTTATCCAAATGTCGCCGATTGATTTTATTGAGGAACGAGAGGTTGGAAGCCTGAACGGCGCCTTGTAAATGTGTCGGGGGCGCCAAATTGAGAATTCGTGGTTCTTTAGGTCGTAGAACCGTTCCTTGAAATAAAGACGGCATCCAGCCATTGGACCAATTATGTGTGCCGTCCACCGGCGTTCCAGCCGGATCGGTAAGCACCATATACGCGGGCAAGTTTTGTGAGACCGAGCCTAGGCCATAGGTGATCCAACTGCCCAGCGATGGTCGCCCGGTAACCCCTGCAATACCCGCATTCATATAGCGGATGGACACCTCATGGCCATTATGGCCCGTATGCATTGAACGAATCACACAAACATCGTCAACGATGGAACTCAGTCCGGGCAATAGTTCGGAAATCTCTGTACCACATTCACCCTGCTTACTGAATTTGAAACTGGAGCCCTTCAGCGTCTTTGTCGCACGTTTAATAAAGCTAAAGCCAACATCGCCGTCATAAGTTTTCCCATCGAGCCGTGTCAATTCCGTTTTGGGATCCATGAGGTCCATGTGGGCAGGACCGCCATGCTGAAACAATGAAATCATCGCTTTGGCTGTTGGTAGCCCATGCGGCATGCGCGGCTGCATATCATAAGTAACCGGCACCTGTTGCACGTTTTTGGGTACGGCCAATAGATTTTCTTCGCCCAGCAACGTTGTCAGCGCGATCATGCCCACGCCCATCGCATTTTCCGACAGAAACAGGCGACGATTTATTTTCAGGTTTGTTTCGGAGGACAACATCTTTTACTCAATATATAAAAACTGGTTGGATCCCAATAAAGCCTGACAATAATTTGTCATCGCTTGGGACAAAGGAGTCTTATGGTTTTGACGGCGTAATAAATTTAACTGTTCGCGAATAAATTTGATCGACACCCGCAACTCCTCCTCGGTCGCCCGGCGTCCATAGGCTAACAGCCAACCATAAGCCACTTGTTGAACGACCGTAGCCTTTTGTTCATATGCATTCGGTTCCAACGGCCCGTGAAAATCCGTCGTCGATTTCCATAAACGATTGTCTTCCGGTTCCCGGCCTACGATCGAAATCTCATACTGATTGGAATAGCTATCGGAGGTATGTGTTCCTTGTGCATCCACAACGGCATCAATAATATCTCCCACTTCCGCCTCCACTGTCAGTTCATACGCCTGAGTTGAATTGTGAGCACTCCACCTACCTAATAATCCGCTACGGCTACTAGTCATGGTTAAACGGATTCCATTTCCATTATCGGTTGCATGGCTCAACATACCTTTGATTTGTAGTTTTCCCTTAACAGGCGACGTCCAACGACGTATCGGATGGAGCTTGGGCAAAGCTGCATGACCCCCAGTCGCGGTCAAAAATGAAAAAGACGTGACTTCGTCCGGCAACGTTTCACTACCACTCCACCGGCCTTTTCCAAAATAGGGGAAGTCTGTAAATGTAACCGTTGGGGTTTGATCGCCTTCCACTTCATCCACCGCTCCATATCCATATCGCCAGGGATTCAAATTCACGATATCCCTATCCTCCGCGCGATACGTAACGGCGCCCACTTCTTCCAGCGGTATTTGCTGAGCAGCTTCCTCGTTCAATCGTTCAGCAAACGCTTCTGAAAATTCTAGAATAAATTTACTATTCATCAGCATCAAAGATTGGGTCGCGGCTGTCGAGTGTGTACGATCGGTACAGTTTACTTCCATATCCGGTGCATCAAAGGACTTAAGAATAGCGACGGGTTGAGTTCGTCGTACCTGCACATAAATACTACGGCGCTGCGACTCCCCAGTAATTACAACCTGCCCCGCGGTGTCCGCGCTAACATCCACCGCACGGCCAAATTGTGTTGTATCTAGCCGACCACTAACAGCCAGAATTGAGTCGCGAATCGTCTCGGCTTCCAGACGATGAACAGGAAAATGGGAATACAATTGGTTAGAGTTATCCACGCTATCAGCCTCTGGCGTACGCCGGGCTTGTTGGCGATAGACAGTCGACGTCATGATCTTACGGTGCAGGTGCTTGAGGCTCCAACCCTTGGACATAAATTCATCCGCCAACCAATCTAACAGTTCGGGATGGCTTGGTTTCGTACCGAGTTTCCCAAATTCGCCTGTTGTCGAAACTAAGCCTTTGCCGAAATGCAACATCCAAAATCGATTAACAAGTACTCGAGCAACCAGTGGATGGCGGCCACTCGTTAAGTATCGCGCATAAGCTAACCGACGTCCCGACGAGGGCAAGCTTGGATCGTTCTCTGTAATCTCCAACGGACTGTCTGGAGCAGTCGCTACCGTCAATCCACCCGGTTTAACCTCATGTTGGGGTTGGCGAAAATCGCCACGGTAAAACAACAACGTCGGATTAATTTTTTGTTGCTGTTCCGTAATGGCTCGAACATACTTGTGCTCCGGCTTCTCCGCTCGAATCTTCGCAATGTCGGCAGCCATCGCCTTGAGCTTGTCCGCGTGGGCTTGGTTGTATTGGTACAAGACCCCTGGGCTTAACTTAGCAATATTTGGATTATCGGCTAACGCTTTTTTATGTTCTGCGGTGCGTTTATCGGGTGCTGTACCATGAGCTTCCTTTAACAGCGCTCGCTTTGATTCTTCAACTTTGTCCAGTTCCAGCTTTAAGACTTCTGCCATGAACTCGCTTTGCTTTTCACTGCGTTCTTTCACTTTCACCGCAGCCTGCTTTTCAACTTCCGCGGCGTTGGCATGATCTTCATCGGTATACAGCGATATGGCGCGACCACTAGGCACATGCCACTGCTTAGGATCCAAAGCTGGCTCAAACACCGCGCGGAGGCGATAGTAGTCCTCTTGGGAGATTGGGTCATATCGATGGTCGTGACACTGGGCACAACCTACCGACAAGCCTAAGAGAGAAGTCGACACCATTTTGATCGTGTCGGTAACAACTTGATTGCGAACCACGTCGTTGTTCTCTTGTCCAGTACCATCAGCGACCATCCGCAAAAAGCCGGTCGCGGTAAGACGTGCAATTTCGTCGTTAGTCATATTTGAATAGGGTGGGGTAACCAGTTCATCGCCGGCCAACTGCCAAACAATAAATTGGTCGATCGCCATATCGCTGTTAAAGGCTTTAATGACCCAATCCCGATACTGGAATGCCCATGTTCGCGCTTGGTCACTGTTTGAGTATCCCTCCGAATCAGCATAGCCCGCAATATCCAGCCAATGTCGTCCCCACCGTTCGCCATAATGTTCTGACGCCAGCAAACGATCAATCGCTTTTTCCCACGCATCACTATCTTTATCGTCTAAAAACTGTTGCATCTGTTCGGGCGTAGGAGGCAACCCTGTCAAATCCAACGCGGCGCGCCTTATTAATGTTTGACGATCAGCGTCCGCGGAAAAACGTAAATCATGCTGTTGCATCGCGGCGAGCAACAGTGCATCAATTGGAGTCCGTACGCGTTCCGCATGAGTTACCGATGGCACGGCGGGGCGGACAATTGTTTGAAATGCCCAATACGCTCGTTCTTCAAGACTAACACCTAAGCCTGGACCAATGGATGCAGGTTCGGGGCGTACTGTTTTTGCACCCTCTTGTATCCACTGCTGTAAAATAGCAATCTTATCTTCTGGCACGCGATGATCACCTGGCGGCATCTCACCAACTTTCACTCGCTCCAGCAAATAACTCCCAGCAGCGTCTCCTTTAACAATCGCGGGACCTGTGTCGCCACCCTTCTCCATGAAATGCACGAGCCGTAAATCAAGCTTACCTGATAGTTTCTCGGTTGCTCCATGACAATCAAAACAGTAGGTACGAAACAGTGGCCGAATATCACCTTCAAACGTAAGTTCCTTTTCATCAGCGGAACAAACAACACTAATACAAACAATCGCGGCCAATGTGGCGGTCTGAACAAGTTTTTGTATTTTACGCATAGGAGAATGCTTTGGTGGGGGTCGGGAAGAGTCGCAAATAGACATTAGGCGTCGCGTCTTACTTACCACTATCCTCTATAATAGCGAACAATCACTCCCATAACAAATACCTCTTTTGCGGTGCAAGCAATTCAATCATGTCTGTAGTACTAGGTTTAGACATTGGAACAACCACCATTACCGCCTTAGCACTCGATACCCATAGCGGCCAAAGCATCGCTTGCCACAGCGTTGCCAACAAAACACAAACGACTAAGCCATCGGCTGACCCCCAAGGTCGTAGTGAATGGGATGCGCCATCAATCTTACAGCGTGCGACCGACTGTCTGCGTCACGTCGCTCAAAAACTTGGAGCCCATGTCTCTGAAATTTCTGGTTTAGGAATCACGGGACAACAACATGGCGTCGTCTTAGTCGATCAAGACCTGCAATGTGTCACACCCTATATCAACTGGCAAGACCGTCGAGGGGAATTGTCTGCGAGCGGCCTTGATGGCAACCATGATACGTTCATCGATTTCGCCCACGGTCTTATCGGTACCAATACACAGCAGCGACACGGCTGCAAACTAGCAACCGGCTATATGGGATGCACACTCGCTTGGTTACATCACTATGATTATTTGCCCAGTGGCGATCATACGGCGGCATTTATTATGGACTACGTTGCAGCGACATTTGCTGCAAGTAAGATAGTCAGCAGCCCGAGCAGTGCGGCCAGTAGTGGGATTTTTGACATTCATCAACAGGCTTGGAACCTAAACGCCGTCAACGCCTTGGGGCTATCTTCGGATATTTTCCCCGCAATCGGTAAAGCAACCGAGGTGCTTGGTAAACTCAGTGAAAAATGGGCAACGACCATGCAATTGCCAGCGGGTATCCCCGTTTTCGTGCCCAGCGGAGATAATCAAGCGAGTTTTATCGGCACCGTAACAAATCCCAAAACGCAATTACTGATCAACGTCGGAACAGGCGGACAAGTTGCGATGTACAGCGAGACCGCAGCGGACCACCCGGATTTGGAAGTACGGCCATTTCCATTGGGTGGTTATTTGCTAGTAAATGCGGGTTTGTGTGGGGGTCGTAGTTTTGCGGAACTCGAACGATTTTTCGCAACAACCCTAGGTGACTTCACCGGCAGTACCCCCAGTGACGATTTGTTTAATCAAATGTGTAAACTTGCGAGCGGAGTTCCCGCCGGATCGGATGGTTTACGATGCTCGCCGTTGTTCACTGGCACCCGCAGTCGCCCGGAACTACGAGCTTCTTGGGAGCACGTTGGACTAAATAATTTTACTGCTGGACATCTTATTCGAGCATTGCTGGAAGGTATGGCTCGAGTGTTTGGTAACGGATATGCAATAATGAAAGAGGTTACTGGTTGCGAAATGACTAACATCGTCTGTGCGGGAAACGGTTTGCGCGAAAACGCGTTGCTCCGAGAATGCGTTGCACTAGAGCTCCAATTGCCACTACAGATCGCCGCCGCTCGGGAAGAAGCTTGCATCGGTGCGGCGATGATTGCAGCCACCGGGCTCGGAATCTAAGGCGTTAGAATCGGACGATGATCCCAATGACTATACAAAACGTCCGTCAAGCGTTTCACCATCTCTGGGTTTGTTTCCGCTAAATTATCAAGCTCATGTGGGTCGGTCGTCAAATTATATAATTGCGGACCTGCGGCTTTGTCGACATGGGTTGCTTTATATCGATTCACGATGCCGTCATAACTCAATAACAATTTATAATCACCCTGAATCACCCAGCGATATAACAACGTCTTGTTGATGTCATCCAGATCGATGATGTCATGCGCATAGGATTCACCGAACAACGCTTTATGGCCAGAAATAGTGTTTTGAGCGACGGCAACGAGATTCTTTCCAGCCA
>JABHUV010000304.1 GCA_018658605.1 Planctomycetaceae bacterium
CGCCTTGCAAGCCAAGGATTGCGACTCACCGACGGTCACTGCTCGGCAGCCACCTGTACTCCGTCCAGATTTTCCATGCTGACCGGTATTCACGGCTTTCGGCGTAACGTTCGCATCCTCGCACCAAACGCCCCGCTGACCATCAAGCCAGACATGTACACGCTCCCCCAGTTATTCAAGGACGCCGGTTATCGCACTGCTATTGTCGGGAAATGGCACCTCGGAATCGGTGACGGCGTGACTGCAGTAGACTGGAACGCTGACGTTAAACCAGGTCCACTAGAAGTAGGCTTTGATTATTCATTTTTGCTACCCTCGACCAATGACCGCGTGCCTTGCGTTTACCTCGAGAACCACCGAGTCGTGAATCTCGATCCCAGCGATCCTCTTTTTGTCGGCTCCAAACCCGTAGGTGTCGTTGCGACCGAATACCCCGACGGCAAGAAAAACCCAGAATCCATGACTTATTACAAAAGCAGTCACGGTCACAACACATCCGTCATCAATGGAATCGGACGTATTGGTCGTCAATTTGGTGGTAAATCCGCCCTCTGGAACGACGAAACGATGGCCGATACGTTCGTTGAGCAAGCAACCGAATACATCTCGAATCAAAAAAAGAATAAGCCTTTCTTTCTCTTCTTTTCGTCCCAAGATATCCACGTTCCACGAGCCCCGCACCCACGCTTTCGAGGTAAATCTAAACTTACGTATCGAGGCGACGCTATGGTCCAACTCGACTGGGCAACCGGCGAAATACTTGACGCCCTCGAAGCCAACGGTCTCGCCGAAAACACACTCGTCATCTTCTCTAGCGACAATGGTCCCGTCTATGACGATGGCTATGATGATGGAACTACCGTGCTTACTTCTACTAAAGAAGTCGACCGCGGACATGATGCCTCCGGACCCTACCGAGGTGGTAAGTACCAAATCTACGAAGGCGGTACTCGAGTACCGTTCATCGTCAAATGGCCCGGCCGCATTGAGATCGGAACATCCGGTGCAATGGTCAACCAAATCGACTTCATTGCATCCTTTGCCAGTCTGCTCAACATAGAACTCGACGACACCCAAGCACCAGACAGCCGCAATGTCCTTCCAGCGTTACTCGGGCAATCCAATTCTTCCTATTCCGTGATGCTCGAAGAAGCTAAACGGACCGTTGCCCTGCGAGACGGTCACTGGAAATATATTCCTACACCAGCCAAGACAGGCGGACAATTGTACAACCTTGAGTTGGACCCAGGTGAGCAAACCAACGTCGTTGAGAAACATGCCGAGCGAGCCAAACAAATGAACATGCACCTTGAGGAGCTTGTAGCCTCAAAACAAGGCGTTCGGTCGGCGACGAAATAACTCGCTTGGCTATTTCAGCGATTGCAAATACGCCACAAGGTCAGCTAACTGCTCAGGCGTCAGGTTATTCGCAAGCCCGACCGGCATCATCGAGCCTTGGGATTTCACTCGCTCGTCGATGTCCTTCCTGTCTAAAGTTACCGGAACACCATTTGTTTGACGAATCTGCACCTCCGCCGCACTCTCACCCGTAACAAATCCACTGTAGACCTTACCCTGTACCGTCTGGAACAGATATGTATCAAACCCCTGGGCGATCTTCGCGCTCGGCTTTACGACAGATTCCAACAACTCCGGTTTTTTGGAACGCTTTCCTATGTCAACCAAATGCGGTCCTTTGGGGACTTGTCCGTTAGCCGTCGTGTGACACGCCAAACAATTCTGTTTCTTAAACAATTCCGCCCCTCTGCCAACATCTCCTTTAAACTCCGTCGCTCGATAAATCACAATATCGGCGGCCAAATTGGCAATCAAATCAGGATTCGAATCATCCGCCTCGGCAATCACAATCGGAGCCATTGTCTCAGTTTTCACGGGCACCGCGGTAGCGACCTCCAGTCCTTGGATCGTCACTTTATGCCTCGCAAACTCCACTCCCGCCAATTTACGACTTTCCACGTCTATCTGCGGAATAAACTGTTTCAAAACAGCGGTGATCGTGTCACTTTCACTCCACTTCTGACGATCGTAATAAGGCCCAGTGCGATCGGGTCTGGTGCCCCACCAGTCCCCTTTGTACTCACCTTCACGATAGTACAAGCGAATGAGGGTCGTAATAACATTTTGCCGAACCTCAGCACTACGAACTTCACTTAATTTTTTAACCAAACCGTTGACTGCAACTGCATTATGCATGTACTTCAGCGCCCACAACGCTCCGTCGGAATAAGGGCCTTCAATTGCTTGCAAACAAGCTTCCACGCAACCACAGCGAACCAATGCGCGCACGGCAAGATGAGGTAACACTCTGCCGGGATCCGCTTGTTTGTATAATGGTGTTAACTCGGGAATTGGATAATGTTCGGAGCGATTTGTCAGTGTTAAGATTGCTTCCCCTGCCGCGGCATCACCAATACGTCCTAAGCTAATCAGTGCCTGTGCTTGTACTCGTGCGTCCTCGTGCTGCAGCATCTTCACAAAGGGCGCAATTTTCAACTCTGACAATTCGCCGAGGCGATCCGTCAAAGCTCGCATTACATTGACGGCAATGCTCGAATCATCCATCAACGACATGAGGTCGGTGGTACACGCTGCGCCCGCAAGCTGTTTAAGCGTATAAATAGCGGCCACACGACCAGCTGCGGAACTGCCTTGTTGTTTAATAGCCGAAAGCAAATCTGCGTAGCGCTGCTCTGTTAACCCTCGTCGCAAAATCTCTCGCTGTGCATGTATTTGATAGACGTGACTTGGAGCAAACAAATGCTGCAGTAACTGCCCGTCTGATTCCTCGGTCATAAAAGGAAACGGTTTCGGCACGAAACCCGTGGGAACGACTTGCGCTACAAACCCAACATCAGGACCCTCGTACGCAAATTTACCATTCTTCCAACTCGCGACATACATTCTTCCACTACCGTCTACATCCAGATCCGTTGGCCGCGGGAGCTTCAGAAACACTTCTTGATGCGCATCATATGTAGGCCCGTTACCAGGTAAATTGTGTCTGTAGATCTCACTTCGTCCCCAGTCGCACGTATACAACGCATGACCGTACTGCTCTGGCCACCGCAGGTCATGTAAAAACATCGATCCACAACCTGAACCACCGCCGTAATCGGCCAACGGAGGCAAGCCTTCCTCAGTAAAATTCAAATACAGTGACGGGTATCCGTAATCGCCCGATTGATAGATGTGGCTCAGTCGAATATCCCAACCGCCACCGTCATTGGTATTGTCGCGGGTAAATATATTCATCAGCGGGTCAATACTGACATCCAGAATATTGCGTTGTCCCCAGTTATAGACTTCCATGTCTGTACCATCGGGTCGGACTCGCAAAATCCCCCCTCCACGTTTAGTAAGCTTTCGGCCATCAGTGCCGGTAGCATTCACGAACCCAAAGTCACCGACGGCAATGTACAGCCAGCCATCAATCCCCATCCGGATACCATTGGTAGTGTGATCTGCGCCTCGCACATTCAACTGATTGGTCGTAATCCCCGTAATTAAGGTTTCCTGCTCATCGGCAGTACCGTTGCCATCCACGTCATGAAAAACACTTAACAGCGGGGGATGTAACACCCACAACGATCCGTTATCGAAAAACAACCCTCGCGGATGATCCATTTTCGCAAATTCGTTTATCTGATCAGCACGCCCGTCTCCATCGACATCGATACACCGCAACACTTTACCTTGCCCTGGTTCTTTGCCCAGAGATCCCTGCGGGTCCACACCGACAAACAATTCACCGGTTGGCGCAGCGGCAATACAAACGGGATAACTAACTTCCGGTGGATTGCCAAACATCGTAACGTCAAATCCTGCTGGAGCCGTTACGTCACCGGTCGTCGAATTAGTCGGATTTGTCGCTGCCGAGGCCTTAGGAAGCGGCGGTAGGTCCGGACTCTCATACGCCTCAAACTCCCAGAGGCTCGCCCAATAGCTTGGCGTCGAATTAACAAAAGTGACTTTCAAGTATTTTGTGTCCACTGCATCCACGACGTGAGGGGTGACGCGACCCTTTTTAGTGTTCTTAGATTGGTCGACAATCACATTCCAGTTTTCGCCGTCTTTAGAAGCCGAAACTTTATATCGATAAACCGCATTGTCTTTTTCCCAATGTATCCTCAGCGACCGTATGTGTTTCGCATCCGCCAATTCCACTTGCCACGAATCACCATTGCCGACGTCTTTACTACACCAACGAGTTGATAAGTCGCCATCATTTCCGTATTTGACAAGATTTTTGTTACTAGTCTGTTCACTATCAGCTTTCGCGGGCCTCTTCAGTGCCAAGTTTCCCGGCCCACAGCAACTCACGGGTAAGCGGTTGGTGATGGTCGTGTTAGCACTTTTCGGTGCGATTTGAACATCAATCAATTTCTTTATTTCGGCATCCACTTCGGGATTTGTTTTCTTGAAGTGTTTCGCAGGATCTAAATCAACGGACCATAAAATTCCTCGAGTCAGCATATCTAACCACGCCGGTTCCGCCATGGTTTCGTTGTAGTGACCTATCGTGGTTGCGAAAACATTTCCTTTACCGTATTTATTGGTCCAAATGCAAACTTGAGGTTCACCGTCAGGTTGACGTTTTGCTTGGCCCAAAACCGTTGCTGTGTCAAACAGCTTGATTGAATAATACAATTCACCCTTGGGCGCTATGAACATATCGCCAAATCCTTGCATCGCAGGATGGTCCGGTTTTACGTTATCCACTTGATAGGAATAATGCGCACCATGCCGTGGTGATTGCATGCCGACGAATTCAAACCACTTGTCATCGCCAGTGCGATAGGAATGCATTGCACAATGAATAAGGATCGCCGGTAGACCTTCCCGATGGGGACGGACAATATTCTCGACCCAATCCTTGTCTGGGACATTAGAGAAACATTCATTATGCACCACTACGTCAAATCCATCCGACCAATTTTTGTCACGATATAGTGGGATCTTCGAATTCGTCGTCGTACCACCTTGTTGCACGATTGTCCAAATCACACTGGCGCGAGCGGACACGCCTTTGGCAATAATTTGCTTTTGTCGAGTGTAATCGTGGCAACATCCGCCACAGACCAATAAAGCGCGAATCGGACGTTGGGGCGTACCCAGTTTCGTTTTGGGCTCCGCAGCCTTTGCAGATTGTGAGGTCAATGAAAATAGAATAACTAACAGAACAGTCAAAACGTTTCGCATGGAAGAAATTCTCACCTAAAATTTATTATTGCTACACAAGTTCTTACATGAATCGTAACACATCGAGCGAGGCCTCGTGAACGTCAAAGCATAGATGATTACTTGCTGCCAAACGTCTGTTAGAATGACCCTGATATAATTACTCCATTTTCTCACTTTGTCATAACAATTTCCTCCACGACTTAAATCAATATGACCAAACTGAAAGTACTCGTAACTGGCGGTTCCGGCATCGTCGGCCATTACGTTATTGATGAACTCTACAAACAGGGACACACGGTCCTCAATGCTGACAAGATCCGACTTACCGGCGACTTGAAGCACAGCGGCACCACGGGCCGATACGCCAGCGCCTCTGCGGCTATTGCCCTGCGTGACAATTGGCCTCGTATCCCGGAATTCGTTGAAGTGGACGTTACGGATTACGGACAAGTAATCTCGGCGATGAACGATTGCGATTCAGTAATAGCGTTAGCCTCGCGCCCGAGCGCCAGTTACTACGTGGAGGAGGACGTCGTACGCACTAACACAATGTCTATGTGGAATGTGTGCCGAGCGGCCGAACAATTAAAGATCAACCGACTCGTCTTAGGTTCGTCGTATAACGCTATCGGAGCGATGGGCAACGCTCAGCGATGGGAAGCGAATCAAGTTAATCCCCCAGACTACTTTCCACTGGACCAACATTCGAGTACCTGTGCCGAAGACCCGTACTCGATTTCCAAATGGCTTGGCGAACATATCGGTGACGCATTCGCTCGTCGCAACCCCCAAATGGCTTTAGCGAGCATGCGATTTAATGGCATGTGGGATGACCGATATTTTAACCAACTTCGCGACAATCCTATCTCGGATCCGTGGACTCGTTGCCAGGGATTCTGGACCTACGTACATATACGTGACGCTGCCCGAGCGTGCGTCGTAGCGATCACCAATCGCGACTGGTTGGGCCACCATCGCTTTTTTCTAAACGCGCAAGATACGATGCTCTCAATCCCCACGATGGAAGCACTGGCAACCGTCTATCCTGATGTGCCGCTAAAGACCGAACTGCCAGAATTCACCTCACCAATTTCAACCCAGCACGTAACCGACATTATCGGGTGGCAACCTGAGTATTCGTGGCGACAATAACGCCCTGCCTCTTATTAAGCACGCAACTTTGCGAGCTTTTCGATCTGTGTGAGCATTAGCTTGCGATGAGTTAAAATCGAATTCTCATACTGCTCGACAATCGCATGCAAACGTGTATTTTCGTCCCGCAAACTTCCGTTTGCTTCGGGGTCCTCGCCGCATTCAGCGCATGGTTGTGGTGTGTCGTTCATAGTTGGATTTTCTTCCCAAAGTTCCTGCGGTCGTGTTGCTCACGCATGTTCCATATGATTCAAATGTATACAGTAAGGTGTTCCGACCCTACCCATGTATTTAGTGTAACATAAATAGCGGAAACAGTGCCAAAGACGCAGGTTACAAATTCCAAGCAACTAGGCGACTTTTAATTCTCCTTCAGTAATCTATCAAGGCCGCCGCCTCTACGATAAAATGTAGTACGGACAAACGACACGAAACAACATTAGGAATTAATCACATGAATCGCATTGCCGCCACTCTTATTGTCTCAATAGGGCTCTCCATGCTAACGACGATTGTCACTGCTGATGTATATGAACTCCGTACTTACACAACGCATGCCGGAAAATTAGATAATCTTAACGCCCGATTCCGCGATCACACTGTTGCCCTGTTTGAAAAACACGGTATACAATCGATTGGTTACTGGGTTCCCGTTTCCAAAGAAAATACGCTCGTCTACGTCATCAAGCATAAGAGTCGGGATGCTGCCAGCGAGTCATGGAAAGCATTTATCGCGGACCCCGCTTGGAAGAAAGTCTCACGAGAATCTCAAGTCGACGGTCAAATATTGGCCAAAGCACCAGAGTCGGTCTACA
>JABHUV010000305.1 GCA_018658605.1 Planctomycetaceae bacterium
GTACTGACTGTTGGGCGATTCCAATTTGTTCGCCGTTGCTGGGATCACTAGCGGTCAACGTCATCGCGCACCGACTACCCTCGGGCTCCCCTTTTAGTGTCAGTAGAACGTGTGACTTGCTAGGCCTTTCGTTTAGAGGTTTGCTTGTTTTCCCCAATATTAGGTCATTACCTGATAGACCCGCATTTATTCCGTTTTTAGCAAAACAGTTTGAGCGGTGTTCATTCAAGTCACTACGAATTCCAATTCGAAATCCGGCTCCCCCGTCTTTTTCGATTGGCGCGGTCCGAGACAATTCAACGGACATTATGAAAGGCGCCCTGGGATCTGTGAGTTGCCTGGTGACCGAATGGATACTGCGATTACTAGCGGTGGTTTGGCATTGAACCCAACCGTCTTGAACACGCCAATCCTCCATGGGATTGCTCCAAAACTCACCCCCAACCCAAACGCGATCATGGGTACGGTGCCATTGCTCGATTGACTCAAGTTCGTCATTGGTTTGGCAGCCTTTGGCACGTTTACTGCCATTACGCAGAAATCCGCCCAATGCGAATATAACAACTAGGAGCCGTCGGGTAATTTTTACAATCATGAGATATTCACCTAAATAATAAATTGATCATTTGTTCCACACGAAAGCAGGGGGCCGGAAGGCTTTCACGTCGCGATCGTTGGGGAGTCGTGGACCTGATGTGGAACGACCATTACGGATAATTTGTTGATAGTCGGCCAGCATCGTTTTTAATCTCCCAGTATTTTCTGCGGAGAGATCCATCGTTTCCGCCGGGTCTGTCCTTAAATTGAACAATTGCACAAAAATCGGATTTGCTAGTTCGTTGTGATTTAACGGATGACGTCCAAATTCTTCCAAAGCAAGTTTCCAAGCATCCTCCGATTTGGGTACGCTATAAAAGGGGCCAGAACTACCGCTGCCAGGACCGAGAATAAGTTTCCAGTCCCCATCAATAAATGCGTCGGTTCGGGTTCCACGAGTCACGAGGGTATTTCTAGTAGAAATAGTGGAATTGTTTAAAACCGAAAGAAAGCTAACCGAGTCCGGAGCGTGTTTTGAGGATAGTTTGATGTTCGCGATGTCCGACCAGGTTGCCATTAAATCATTGAGACCTATCAATGAACCGGTCACACTTCCCGGCTTGACTACGCCAGGCCAGACGGCGGCGAATGGTACACGCAGGCCACCTTCGTAGGCAGAAAACTTGTATCCTCGCCACGGACCCGTGGAGTAATGACCGTCCTTTTCCATTTCTCGCATCTGATTGGCAGTAGCCTTATGCGTCTTACCTGAGTAATGACCAGGACCGTGATCCGATGAGACCATAATAATCGTTTTTTTATCGACGCCTGCAACGGCGAGATGGTCTCGGATCCGTCCAATGCATGCGTCGGTGTTCATCACAAAATCTCCGTAGATACCGATGCGACTTTTTCCTTGAAATTGAACCTCCGGAGAAGTCGGCGTATGCGGAGCGGTCAACGCCACAAATAGAAAGAAGGGCTTATCCTTTTTCGCACTAGCCTTGATAAATTTACCTGCTTCGTCGCAGAATATCGGCAGTACGTCAGTGTCTAAAAACCCTTCAGCCGCGGGGCCAACTCTATTAAAGGCACTCCAGCCTTTCTGCGCCGTGATTTTTCCCTGCCATTGTTTTCCTCGAATGAAGGCATACGGAAACATATCAAGTGATCCGGGGAGAAAAAAACAATCGCTAAATCCGTAGTCGCTCACGCCAATTTCTATTGGCTGCGTAAAGTCAGTATTCAACGGTCCCTGAACTCGTCCGTCCCGTGTCGTCATCCGTGTACCAAGATGCCATTTCCCGACGTAGCCAGTTGCATAACCGCCTGCTTGAAACATGTGCCCCAGAGTATGTTGAGTGGTTGGAAAACGTAATCCCGTAAATCCCCAGGGACCACCCGGTTGAGCTTTCCCAAAGCGGAATGCATAGCGCCCTGTCATGATGGATGTGCGACTCGGAACACACACAGAATCTGTGACGTGTGCGTTTGTGAATTTCATTCCCTCGGAGCAAAGTCGGTCGAAATGGGGGGTGTCAATATTGTTTTTGTCCCCACCAAATGCCTTAATATCCCCGTAACCAAGATCGTCAGCTAGGATGAACACGATGTTGGGACGTTCCACAGCATTGGTTTTGAGTGGGGCACCGCAAAATAACACAATGGATGTCCACGTAAGGATTAGGCGATAGTTAAACATGTTTTTCTAAGCTCGCTTAGGATTCGTTGCAAAGGTAGTATTTCAACGTAAATAAAGAAATCGTCTTAAAAGAAAAACGTACTCATTATTGCTGTTCGATCGCTGTGTGTTTATCTCGTAAACGGAGATGGTTGATAAAATATATCAGTCCGTGGATTATTCGTAGGATGTTATTATGATGTCGTCGTCGGTGCCAGACGACATATCAGCCCCGAAGGACCAAATACGGAATCCGGGGCGATTGGTTTGCGGATCCATTTCGTTGGCGTAGTTATAGGGGTTGCCCCAGGGATCCGTAGAAATGGTTCTTTGCAAGTATGGACCGCGCCATTTTTGTTGGAGGTTTCCGTCGTTTGGCGGAGTACGAAGCGCTCCCAGCCCCGATTCGGTACTTGGGTATTGGCCAACGTGCATTTGGTAGTTATTCAGAGGGAGTTCAAACATCTGTAGTTGCGTCTTGGCAGCGTCCTCTTTGGACGTGGCAAGAATGTCTGTAAAACTAGCAACCACAATGCTACCAGAAATTAACAAGGCCGCCAGGACGATCGCGAGGATAGCGGATAATGCACCAAAAAAGGTCGCCATGATTCCGATAATGCGAGCAAGTTTTGTCGTTCCCTCTCCGGTCTGATCCATCACCCCAAGCTTCATTTGACGAAGGTCGTTGTTGGACATTACGATCGCAATGGGACCCAATACGACGCTAGCGACGCACGTGCACAATCCAAAGATTGCGAGCGTTAGGCATAGTACACCCCTGTGAGGCACTGGCGAAGAATCGTGTTGATCGTTGTGTGTCAAAATGATCCTCTTGACGGCTCCCTCGATTTCAATTTGTTTTATGCTCCTATCTCGGTAATAAGGCATATAAACCTAGCAGTGGATATCCCCGACGGTTGCGAGTAGGCAGTAGTTTACTCGCAACGGGTTAAAGGAAACTAGGCGTCATCAATCAAGGGACAGCAACTCGGCAGGCTTGCCTAAGTTCACTATGCCACGAAGTCGTCACCACTATTCCAGTTCACGCCGCATAGGCCGCCGCTTTTAAGTGCTTGGACGGTTCGCAAAACTTCCTGTGGACTACGACCAGCACTCAGATCTGTTACCGAAGTAGAGCGTACGGTGCCTTTATCATCCACAATGATGGTTCCTCGATAGGAAACACCCATGTCGTCGTTAAGGACGCCGAACGTCTTGCTTAACGCGTGGGTTGTGTCCGCGACTACGGGGTGGGAAATTTCCACGGGAAATATGTCGCGATCCGAGAACCAGGCATTATGGCTAAAGTAAGAGTCCGTGCTGACACCGAC
>JABHUV010000306.1 GCA_018658605.1 Planctomycetaceae bacterium
ATTTCCTACAATGCGACGATGCTTGATCAACCGGCGGCGGCACTTGTCCATGACTTGAAGCAACGGGGCCTGTTAGATGAAACGTTGGTTATCTGTGCGGGGGAATTTGGACGCACTCCACTCGGTGAAAATCGCGGCGGTAATAAACAGAACACCGGCCGAGATCATCACCCCTATGCTTATAGCTTGTGGATGGCCGGAGGCGGGATTCGAGGGGGGCAAGTTGTGGGTAAAACCGACGATATTGGTTGGGCACCTGTTGAGGATGCTGTTCATGTAAACGATTTTCACGCGACGATTCTTCACTTGTTTGGCTTTGATCATCATCGCCTAGTGCACCCGTTTAAGGGCTTGGATGTGAGACTGACAGATCAAGGTGGCAAGGTCGTCGAGAAGTTGCTTGGTTGACTCTCTGCCAATAATTAGCATGGATAGATTCAACGTCTATGTCGTGAGAGGTAATGGCGAGTTTGCCAAGTTTACAATGAGTTCGCTGGCGGCGTCTTGGGTCAGTGGTTCGCTACACCACCAACCTTGGATTCGAGCGCGACGGATTACACCTTTTTCCAATTCTTGATGAAGTAGTAGGAATTCCCAGCGAGCGGACTCGCCGTTGTAATCGAGCGTACACATTTGGGCATCCATTGGGTGTGCAATCTCTAGATAGCTTGCACCGTTGTTCAAGTGACACAAGATGGCGATCGCATTGGCTGTGTCGGAGTTCGTTTCACTATCGAGCCAAACACCCTCAGGCGAATAGGTGAAAACGTTGCTGCACGTCAGAGTGGTCTGTGAAGTGAGTCTGGTAGGTTGATAAAGTTCGTCAGTTTGCAAAGTGGCAACGACTTCAACGCCTACGCTAGACGGCGTTTCGTTTGAGGAAGTTATATACCGCCACATGATTTCGGCATGATTTACCTGATTTGCTTGCTTGCCATACGTCGCAATCAAATCACGTTCGCGGGTATAGGCGGACAGCTGTTTTTCTAGTTCGTCGGTAGGTGGTTCGCTGAGCTGCATGGCGAGTGTATGCGCGAACGGTAGAATGTTTGAGTTTAGGCTTACATCGAATAAACCCTGATTTGGAAATGCGAGATCAATCTTCGCTGTTAGATTGGCGCTTTGAAGATGCGCTATGGTTGATTGGATAGTCCACATGGGATGACAAGTAAGAATAGAGGGCTGGGTAGTGGGTAAAAAAAAGACCCCGCCGTGACACCAAAGTGACTCGACGGGGCCGGAACAGAGAAGAGGCCAATTGCCACTGTGACTTGACAGCGGAAGCCAAGAATTTTAAAGATAAAAGCAATGACTGGGAACACCGCAGCCTCAAAAAAGAGGCGTCGTGTGGCAATGGAATCTACTTTGATAATACCAAACAATGTGGCGATGTCCAGTTTTAACATTGAAAAAAAACTGTGAATGTCA
This sequence comes from Planctomycetaceae bacterium, assembly GCA_018658605.1. The sequence continues at coordinate 1,429 of JABHUV010000306.1, forward strand.
CCTATCGTTGTTGCTGGAGACTTTATCTGGAAATCTCAAAATAGCCTTGCATTGAGGTGGAAATAATGTTTTTGGGCAAGGTAAAACGAACGATCGGCAGCTGATTATTTATTGGTGGTCTAAGAACTATTTATAGCCAAGTACTTGACATTTTGGCATTCCGGCGAGGATAGACCGTTGTGGTAGAATTCAATTGCTACTTGCCACCTATTCCCCCCAAATTATCGTTTCGTAGTTAGGTAACCTCTATAACCTGAATCAATTAGTTTTCCGAGGCTTGTATATGCATAACTAGTATTGAAATACATTGAAAACAGCCCACAAGGCGATAGAATGAAGAGAGCTCGTTCGAGCTGGAACCATTCTATTTATTCCCTTGATCGTTTACCCATGTTGCCCAAATCGAGTTTATTGCGAGCACTATTTGCGGTTGCGTTGCTCATTCTATCTTGCGTTGCGTTTGATACGGTGCGTGGTCAGGATGAAGACCCCACGAATGGTGAGACGCCGAGTCTAGGAGGCGCGGTACGTAAAGCGCCAACGGAAATCTTTTTATTGAAGGACAAAAGCGGGAAATTCGTCAAGGTTGCGACAAACTTAATGCTGGAAGAGTATTTGCGGATGTACAACCAGCAG
>JABHUV010000307.1 GCA_018658605.1 Planctomycetaceae bacterium
CATCAATGCGACTGCGTGGAAAACGACTGAGCCATTGATTGCTGGGGTCCTTTTTGTATTCATCCCCGTCGACGACGGATGATTGCTGGTATGTTGCACTCGTTACAATGTACTTGTGCAGCCATTTAATCGACCAGTCGTTTGCTATTAAGGAGGAGGCTAGGTGGTCAAGTAATTGTGGGTGAGACGGTGGTTGCCCTTGGAACCCAAAATCGTCAAGTGTCCCCACGATGCCTTCACCGAAAAAGGCTTGCCAATTCCGATTCGCGACTACTCGAGCGGTCAGGGGATTATTGGGGCTTACGATCCACTGAGCGAGTCCCAGTCGGTCGGCATTGAATTTGCCTTCAAATGTATGTAATGCATCGAGTCCGCTGCCCTGCAGGGATTCCCCTTTGGTGTTCAGGAATTCGCCGCGGTGATGAACGTAGGTTTCTCGTGGGTTTGTAGTCGGGCGTTGTTGTAATACCAAGGCACGCTGCAGAGGTAACTGTTGGCGCAATCCGCGAATCTCCTTGGCGTGTTTTGCGAGTTCCTTTGTGTTGAGTAGGAACTCATCTTTAAGCATTTGATGTTGTTCGTTGCTCAGTGAGGCGGGGGTAATCAGGAGCAATTTCTCAACCGCGGGGGGCAATTCGTTTGCCGATAGCGGTTTTTGATCAGTAGCGACGGACAAGCGGAATTTCCCAAGAGAACGAGAAAAGTGCCGCCCGAAATGCATGCTGAGCGACCATTTTCCGCTCGATATCGGACTCGCCGGTCGTAGCACCGCAACATGCCGTTGGCCTTGGCCTTGGTGCACAGACCAGCCTGTCTGAATATCACCATCGATCATTGTTTTGGCAGAGGTGTCTTTGTCACCATAACGGTTTTTCGCGTAACTATGCTCTGCCGCATCGAAAATAATGAGTTTGCCGCTCGCCTCGAGTTGGAACTCTGTCAAGAAAAAATCACCTATGGTACCTTCGTAGTTGGTCATGCCGGGACCCTTGTTAGGAAGTCGAGGGTCTGGCAGTGCTTCAATTCGCAATGCCGTTATGTTGTCGAGGTTAACGGAAAATTCCAAGTGAAAAATATCATGCTTGGTGGAATCGCCTGAAGCAAATATTATCCCATTGTCCTCCAGTTCGAGATGTGGCAGGTTGGCACTGAAATTGGAGGGTTCAATGGTTGTCCAGTTTCGCACGCGGCCTCGCTGTTGAGTCAGCCATTTGAAATACCGTTGTTCAATAACATCTCTTGTACCCGCCTTGTCGTCGTTTGAATCACCCGTTGGCCAGTGACTTGGCAAGTCCCGTATAAGTTGTTGAGCCTTGTCGAGGTTAGTCTGGTACTGCTGATCCACCTTGGCATCAGGAATATCTAGTTCGGGTTCGTCGGAATTGTTCATCAATGCCATCAGTTGATAGTATTCGCGATGGGTGATGGGGTCGTATTTGTGTGTGTGGCATTGGGCACATCCGACAGTCAATCCCAGCCAAGTTGTTCCCGTAGTCGCCACTCGATCGGTCATAGCATAGAAGCGAAACTCTAAAGGGTCGATACCTCCTTCTTCATTGAGCATCGTGTTGCGATGAAATCCCGTCGCGATTCGTTGTGACGTCGAGGCAGCAGGTAACATATCCCCAGCGATTTGTTCGATCGTAAACTGGTCGAACGGCATGGAATCATTGATTGCTTGGATAACCCAATCGCGATAGGGCCACATATTGCGGTCGCGATCTTTTTCATAGCCGTTGGTGTCGGCATAGCGGGCGAGATCGAGCCAGCGGCGGGCCCAGCGTTCGCCGTATTGTTTTGAATTGATAAGTTCATCGACTAACGCGGCGAATTGGGAAGGTTTAATCGTGCCTCGTTGTGTAAAGGCATTTGCCCGCCAATGGTCAGCCTGTTCAATAGTTGGTGGGAGGCCGATGAGATCGAGATAGAGTCGCCGAATAAGGACATAGGGGCGCGCAGGGAGGTTAGAACGGAGACCGTGTGGAAGCTGTCGGGAACGAATAAAAGTATCGATAGGATGGTTGCCGCGGACAATACCAGTTAGGCGAGACGGATTACGGGATGGTCGGGGAGTTGCGACAGGATTAAACGACCAATGGTTTTCCCAAACGGCTCCTTGCTCAATCCACCGGCGTATGACTTCACGCTCGTCACTAGTTATTTGTGAAGTCGCATCGACCGGTGGCATTGCAGTGTCGGGATCCGCATGCGTGATTCGCAAGTACATTTCGCTAGCGGCGGTGTCTCGCGGAACGATTGGAGAAAATTTCTCGTCAAACAGTCCGCCGCGTGTATCGAGCCTCATGTCGGAAACGCGAGCATCGTCATCGGGCCCATGACATGTAAAACAGTGACGCGCTAGGATGGGGCGGACGTCGCGAGTGAAAGAAATGTCAGCGTCTTCAATTGTTTTCCCTTGGACGACGGTAATCCCAGCAAAAAACAGCATCAAGATGTTGTATTTCTTAACCATAAGTCCAGTGTAAAGCAGACGCCAAAGCTAGGGAATAGGCAACGACGTTTTAGTCGATTATCGAATTGTGCAATTAGCAAGTGACGTAATTCAATTCAGTTGCTATCATTATCGTTTCCCTTGCGAGCAACATAGTTTCGCCTGCTCGTTGTTTTTTTGTATGTTTAGTAAGTTTGTGAACCTATGTCGCTCGTTGTCTTAGAAGACCTGACCATCGGCTATCGCGGTCCGCCGTTACTTGATGCGGTACATTGCCGCTTCGAAGCAGGTCAACGGATAGGTTTGCTAGGCCGTAATGGCGCCGGAAAAACGACGTTGATGCGTTTGATCGTTGGTGATGAACAACCAGACGCCGGAGCGGTAATCATTGAACCTAATACAAAGGTGGCGTTGCTGCAGCAGAATGTTCCCAGTAATACAACTGGCTCCGTTGCTGAAATCATTGCAATGGGTGTGACTGACGAATCATTAGAGGATTGGGAACGTGATTACCAAGTCGATCAAATCGCTGCGCGAATGAATCTTGACTTAGGCCAATCGTTTGAAGACATGTCTTCTGGAATGAAACGTCGAGTATTGCTGGCTCAAGCGATCGTGTCTAATCCGGATCTCTTGCTGCTCGATGAACCGACGAACCATCTGGATATTGATGCGATCAATTGGCTTGAACAGTTTCTTAGTGCTTGGAAAGGCGCGATATTGTTTGTAACGCACGATCGTACTTTCCTTAAAAACTTGGCAACTCGAATTATTGAAATTGACAGGGGCAGCATTTTCGATTGGTCGTGTAACTACGAGACGTTTTTGGAACGTAAGGAAGCATCGTTAGCAACAGAAGACAAACAGAACGCGTTGTTTGACAAAAGATTGAAGGAAGAAGAGGTGTGGATCCGGCAAGGAATTAAAGCCCGTCGTACGCGTAACGAGGGACGTGTACGAGCACTCAAAAAAATGCGGGCTGAGCGCGGTGAGCGGCGTCAGAAGACGGGTAATAGTCGTATTGAGATTCAAGAAGGACAACGTAGTGGGAACCTAGTGGCGAAGGTTGACGGATTGAGTTTCGCGTATCCTGACCTTCCGATCGTACGCGATTTTTCGACCGTAGTTATGCGGGGGGATAAAATTGGTTTTATTGGACCTAATGGTGTGGGCAAGACAACCTTATTGCGTCTGTTACTTGGGAAAGTAAAACCGGATGAGGGAAATGTGAAGCTGGGAACGAATTTGCAAATTGCCTATTTCGATCAACTGCGTGAAGTGCTCGACGACGAAGCGTCGGTAATTGACAATGTGGGCGATGGTTATTCTACCGTGACGATCAATGGACGATCGAAGAATATTATGGGGTATATGCAAGATTTCCTTTTTGCTCCGGACCGAGCACGGATGCAAGTTAAGTTCCTATCAGGTGGCGAGCGGAATCGGGTCTTGCTGGCCAAGTTGTTTGCCAAACCGGCAAACGTAATCGTCATGGATGAGCCGACCAATGACTTGGATGCGGAAACACTGGAATTGCTTGAAGAACGCTTGGTTGAATATCAAGGAACAGTGTTGGTCGTGAGCCATGACCGTTCGTTCTTGAATAACGTTGTGACCAGTACTATTGTGTTCGAGGATGGCAAACGAGGTTTAGTTAAGGAATATGTTGGCGGGTACGACGATTGGGTACGGCAACGAGGCACAGACAACACCTTGTCGGGTGATGCGGGAATGAGCATCTCAAATAAGGCTCAGGACACACCGCTGTCGAACGCTGCGGCAACTGAAAAACGGAAGTTGACGTACAAGGAGCAGCAGGAGTTACAGGCGTTACCTAAGTTGATCGATGAACTCGAAACAGAAGTGCAGAGCCTGCATGTGGAAATGGCCGATCCAGAGTTCTATAAGCGCCCAGCTGATGAATTGAAATCCACAGGCGACCGTTTGAAAGAGTGTGAAGAACAGATGGCAACGGCACTTGAGCGATGGGAAGAACTGGATCGCCAATGACGTTGCTGGAGTTCGCATTAGCATGCTCCATCGTACGACTGACTCACTGATTTAAATCAATCGAGCGCGTCTTTGAATGGTTGTTTGGAACTGAACAGTGCGAATAGGCCGGGGTAAATGAGAAAGCCTACCGACAGGACGTTGCTAAAGATCATGGCGCCCATCAAAACAGCTTCTATATTTGGAACTGCTGCTGTTGCTTCGTCCATCGTTTCCAGTTGATAGGGGTAGATGTGTGTCCATGTTACGACCAAGACTACGATCGTTGCTAGGACGCAGTATCCGCTCCATGCCAAACCTGCAGTTCTCCCCCACTTCTTGTTTTTCAATAACCCAATGCCGCTGATAAGCAAAACAATAGTAAAAAACAGTGCGACCATTGCAGACGTAATGTTGTAAACATACAGGAATGCATTTTCATTCTGTTTCACAATCGCGGGGTTTGCCTGCCCGTCTGGCACGGGGATGAGGTCGGATGTAATGGCTAGGATTGCTCCTAATCCGATACAAGTAAACAGTAATCCTAGCCCGCCGAAAATGACGTTGAGTATCCCAAACACTTTGATAGCTTTAGGTTTCGGTAGTTGTTGGTTCTGAGCCGCTGTCGCAAAAGGCGTTTGACTTTCAAATTGGTAGGGATTGGACGGAGTTTGACTGGCCATAGCACTTCCTGGTTGGAAATTAAAGTGTTAGGTTAATTGTTAAGATAATGTAATACATTGAACAATCAAACCATAGCTCAATTTGAACGGGGATATGGAATTCAACAGGTCCACAACGATATGAGACGATCCCGATCGCTAGATCATCGCCGATGGTTCCAAATCCTGTTGTTCTTGCCCCTTAGTCTATTTGTGTTTGAGGTGGGTTTTGCCGCTAGGCCTAATGTCATTCTGTGCATGGCCGATGATTTGGGTTGGGGGGATACAGGCTATAACGGTCACAAGGTTCTAAAAACGCCAAATCTCGATGCGATGGCTCGTGCTGGATTACAGTTCAACCGCTTTTACGCCGGTGCGGCCGTTTGTTCACCAACACGGGGAACATGCTTGACCGGTCGACACGCATCACGCTTTGGAATTATGACGGCGAATCAAGGACATTTGCGACGGGGCGAACTAAGTCTCGCTGAGGTGCTTGGTGATAAGGGGTATCGTAGCGGGCATTTTGGAAAATGGCATTTGGGAACGTTGTCCAGCGATTACTCGGGTAAGAAAGGGCGAAACCCAAAGGCGGATTACCTCACACCCAAAATGGTTGGATTCGACACTTGGTTTAGCACTGAGTTTGCGGTTGCAACATGGGATCCCTATGACCCAGCGAATGCGCATGCGGCATCCTATGACCCACGGCTCCTTTATTGGGAGAACGGAGTGAATGTCGCAGACGGCTTAGCAATGGGTTTAACGGGCTGTGATAGCAGAATTATTATGGACAAGGCTTTACCATTTATCGAATCAGCAGTTGTCGATGAAGTCCCCTTCTTTACGGTAATTTGGTTTCATGCGCCTCACGAACCGATCATTGGTGGGCCGGAGTACTTAGCGATGTATCCACAGGAGACAACTAATCGTCAGCATTACTTCGCAGTCGTGACTGCATTAGATGAACAAATTGGCCGACTGCGAGCTAAGCTGCGTGAACTTAGCGTGGCAGATAATACGATGCTGTGGTTCTGTTCGGACAATGGGCCTGAAGGAAATCTAGGACCGATGAACCGGCGACAAGGATCGGCCGGTGAGTTTAGGGGGCGCAAGCGATCTTTATACGAAGGAGGGATTCGCGTACCTGGGATTTTGGAATGGCCCGCACAAATCGAAGCTGGTCGCCAGACAGATTATCCGGCGGTCACAAGTGATTATTTTCCAACCGTGATGGATGTGGTTGGGTATGACTTACCGCGAGACAAAAGACGCCCTTATGACGGCTTGTCGTTAATGAATTTGATTGACAAAGGCGGTACACAGCGTCCGCGGGCCATCGCATTTGCCGGCCTCGGAATGGAGGCACTGAGTGGTAATCAGTATAAGTTGGTACACAATTTCTCAGAAAAAAGGCAACGCGGTGATAACGGTAAAAGCGAGCGTAGCCAATGGGAATTGTATGACTTAATCGATGATCCGCGGGAGACGATGAATTTGATTGCAAAATATCCTGACATCGCGGATGAGATGAAACAAGAATTACAGAGATGGCTTAAAAGTTGTCAGACTAGCAACCAAGGAGCAGATTATCGGTGATTGCCCTCTCTGCGTGTGCTGAAACGCGATTTCTGTGCTCTAGAGCATTTCACGAGGGACTTCGCCACCGGGAACGATATGCGTCGGACGACCTCGCAGATCGTTAATCGTATCGGTGGGTTTCAGACCCAAGCAATGGTAGATGATCGCATTGAAATCAGCTGGCTTTACAGGTCGTGACTTGGGATGTTCAGCCTTGGAGTTCGTGCTGCCGATTACTTGGCCATGTCGGTAGCCACCGCCGGCAAACAAAATACTTTGCGCACCAGGCCAGTGGTCCCGACCATTGTTCGCATTAATTTTTGGCGTTCGCCCGAATTCGCCAGCGGTGACTACTAGCGTATCATCGAGCATCCCCCGGTCGTCCAAATCTTGGATTAACACGCCAACTGCGCGGTCGTGGTTGACCATTTTACTATCGAGCGCGCTCTTGATATTACTGTGGTTGTCCCAGTAACCAGTGTTGAGCGTGACGAAACGCACACCCGCTTCGACAAACC
>JABHUV010000308.1 GCA_018658605.1 Planctomycetaceae bacterium
ACGTTACGCCGAAAGCCGTGAATACCGGGCAGCATGGAAAATCTGGACGGAGTACAGGTGGCTGCCGAGCAGTGACCGTCGGTGAGTCGCAATCCTTGACTAGCAAGTCGATCAATATTGGGCGTGGGGATTAGCTTTGAACCGTACACGCCAACATCACTATAGCCCACATCATCGCCATAGATAATGACGACATTGGGGCGCTCCTTAGCTACGGTGGTCGAAATTATAGAAAACGAAATCAGCAGAATGGCGAGATATTTCAATTGCATGTCCTTTTATGGGTAGATTGCATGTCCCTAACAACCTACCAAAAAACATATCGCAGCGGCACCCTTAGCCCCAGGAGGTTCATCGGCCACGCCTCCTGCGGTCTCTTATAAGATGTTAAGATATCAGTAATTGTCAAAAATTAATCTGAGAAAATATTCATGCTTAACAGAATCTCGATAACGTTAATTGTCGTGCTCGGTCTCCTTGCCACCGCATTTGCTAACACTCGCTTACCTCAGTCGCAGCCAAATGATGCAGCTGCGCAAAAAGTCCAACGTAAATTCAAGCAATATAAACGCGTTCATCAAGAAATACTTAAAATGATTGTGGACGGAAAACAGAAGCAAGCGATCATGGCGTTGCGGGAAATCGTATCCGTCGTGCCTCGGGATGGTGAGTCGCGATACATGCTGGCCGTCGCCTACGCCGCAGAGGGACAATTGGAAGCTGCTGTTACCTCTGTAGCGAAAGCTCTGGATTTGGGAATACCCAGATCCAGATTCTTCGGTGGTACCAAGACGGGACTCGAACCACTGCAGAAAATGGAAGAGTTTCACGCACTTTTTTCAGATGCTACACCGCTGGTACACGGACCAATGTTGGGCCAAAACACCGGAACGGGTATATCCATCTGGATACGGACGGCAAGTGCGTGTGTAGTCAAGGTGACGATTCGAGAACCAGGTAGTTCAGATAGTGTCGGTACCGGTACCGGTCAGTCACTCGCTGCGACCGATTACACCGCTGTCGTGCGGGTTGATGGGTTACTGACTAACCATAATTACGAGTACACACTGACGCTGGGCGGTGATCGACTTGCAGAGGTTTACAAGTTTCACACGCTTGCTGCGAAGCACCAACAAACCAAGTTTCGAGTTGCATTCGGCGGCGGCGCGGGATTTGTCCCAGCTAATGAATATGCGTGGAATACAATTGGTCAGCAACGCCCCGATGTGTTGATGCTATTAGGGGACAATGTCTACAGCGACGCCCCTGAAATGCCAGAGATGCAACACTATTGTTATTATCGCCGGCAGTCCCGTCCCGAATTTAGAAGCTTAGTCTCTCAGGTTCCCGTTTATACAATTTGGGACGATCATGATTTTGGGACCAATGATTGTCAGGGTGGCCCGCTGGTTGAAGAACCGTATTGGAAGGTTCCCGTATGGAATGTATTTAAGAATAATTGGGTGAACCCTAAGTACGGTAACGGCGGGATTCAGCCGGGTTGTTGGTATGACTATTACGTGGGCAACGTCCACTTCATTATGCTCGATGGTCGTACTTATCGTGATTTAAGGCCCTCTGACGAATCACGACCCACGATGCTTGGTCCTGCACAAATCAAGTGGCTACAACGGACAATTAAGGAATCCAGTGGAGTGTTCACTGTGCTGGTCTCACCTGTACCGTGGGTATTCAGTGCTAAAGGTGACAGTAAAGATACGTGGAATGGTTTTAAGAAGGAACGCAACGACATATTTGATGTGGTTAAGCAGTCGGGCAGAAGTGGGGTACTGTTAATGTCAGCGGATCGGCACCGCAGTGATTTATGGAAGATACAGCGAGAAGGAATGTATCCGTTGTATGAGTTCAATAGCTCGCGATTAACCAATCAACATGTGCATCCAGAGATGGCTGGGGCAGAATTCTCCTATAATAAAAAACAATCATTTGGGATCGTCGAATTTGATACGACCATTTCCGACCCGACAGTCGAATATCTAATTATCAATATTGATGGAAAAAAAATTCATAGCCGGGAAATTACGAGGAGTGAGATTACCAATGACCAATAAGGCAAATATTTCGACGCTGGCTTGTGTGGGAGCGTTTTGGATCTTTTTATCACCAAGTCTATTTGTACAGGCCGATGATTGGGGACGTTTTCGTGGGCCCAACGGTAACGGCTATTCAGCAGAAGCTAAATTTCCAGCGACATTTAAGATCGAGGATGCTTTGTGGCAGTGCCCCGTTCCCGGAAATGGGAACTCGTCACCAGTGGTTGGTGGCGGAAATATCTATGTTACCAGTGCCGACCCAGAAACGAGCGAGCGAAAATTGACTGCCATTGCCGTTAAGTCGGGAAAAAATGCTTGGTCGGTGGAGTTTCCTTTGCAGGTTTTTAAAGCCCACAAACGCAATGGCTTTGCGAGTTCGACCCCGTGTGCGGATGAAAGGCATGTGTACGTGTTATGGCAATCAGCAACGAATTCGGCAATACATGCGTTGAACCACGCAGGAAAAAAGGTCTGGACCTATGAACTGGGTGGATTTGCGGCAGGACCCGGTTGTGCGACATCGCCGATTTTGCATGGTGGTCGACTGTTGTTGACTCACGATAATGAAAAACATGAAAGTTTCTTATTAGCGCTCGATGCTGACACGGGTACAGAATGTTGGAAGACGTTGCGAAAAACTCAACGAACAGGGTTTTCGACCCCTGTGATCTATCAAGGTAAATCTGGCGAGACCCAAGTGATCTTTAGTCACGCATATGAGGGTGTAGTCGCCGTAGATTTCGAAAAAGGAGAAATCTTGTGGCAAAATATCGTGTTTGGAGATCACCAGCAGCGTGCGATCGGTTCACCAATTGTTGCCAACGGACTGGTAATCGCGGCCAGCGGTTTCACAACTGGCGTTAAAACACTCGTTGCACTTGATCCAGAATCGGTAGATGGAGACGGGCAGGCTAGAGAAGTGTATCGACTTATGCGTAACGTGCCACATTGTCCCACGCCACTCGTCGTTGGTGGTTTGATGTTTTTGTGGACGGACCGGGGGATATTGGCATGCTTGGAAGCGGAAACAGGAAAAGAAGTTTGGGCTAAGCGGATCGGAGGCGAGTTTTTCGCTTCTCCCGTTTGTGCCGGCGGCACAATTTATGGAGTTGACCGTGACGGTGTGGTGACGGCCGTAGCCGCTTCAAGGGAATACAAGTTGTTGGGCAAAACTGAGTTGCCCGCTGGTAGCATGGCTACACCGGCCATCGTTGACGGCAAGTTGATTTACCGTACGAGCGGTGGTGTAATTGCCTTTGGACCTTAGTTTTCGATTGTTACGTTGACAAAAACCTGCGTTTGGGCCCCCGCCGAAAGACGTAATGTGTGGGATGATGTTTTTGGTTTTTCGTGGTCCCCCTTGGTGTAAAATCCGTGCAGTTGTGCAAAATGATATAATATTCTGAGTGTTAAAACGTGTTCTAAATATATTTCAAACAGAAGTGGTAAAATATGCGATATCAACGAGTTGTTCTCTTTATGTTCATCATTGTTATTTGCGGTACGGTCGTTGGCCAGGTGCAAACTCAACAGCCAACGCTCGCTCCTGCGGTAATTCGAGTTGACCTTGCTGCTGATTTTAAGCCGGACGAACCAACGGATTTACCAGCAGGTAAAATTCTGGATGTGAAAATTGGTCCGACCGCAAGTTGGCTTTGGAGGCAAAAACAAGCAAAAGATGGTGAGAAAGTCACATTTGTCAAAACTATCGAACTCGAAAAGGTTACCAACTCGACTCTCGTCGCAACTTGTGATAACCACTTTGTGTTTTACGTGAACGGTCAGCGAGTCGCTGCGGGTGATGAATGGGCTACTTCTTCCAGCGTTTCGATCACGAAACATCTCAAAGTCGGCAAGAATGAGTTTCGTGCCGTTTGCGTTAATGACGGCACAGGTATTGGCGGTTTCGTTTGTAAATTAGTTTTGCAATTAGCGTCAGGAAAATTGCAGCATGTGGTCACCGATGGAAACTGGGAATGTACCGCCAGCGATGATTCGCTGGAAATGCAAGCAGTGTTCGTACACGGAAAACACGGAATGTCGCCTTGGGGAACTCCCCTGTACGGTTCAAAGTCAGGCGGACTCGTCGGTGACGTACCGCCCCAGACGTTCCAAGTATTGCCTGGGTTTCAGGTTGAATTGCTTTATACTGTTTCCCGAGCAACTCAAGGTTCTTGGGTATGTATAGCGTTTGATACCAAAGGGCGACTCATCGCGAGCGACCAGGGAAACAAGGGATTGTACCGCATCACTCCAGCCGCTCTCCCAGGACAGAAGGGTCCAGAAGAAACCGTTGTGGAAAAGCTCGACGTACCGATGACCTCCGCCCACGGCATGCTCTTTGCCTTTGATTCGCTATATGTCAGCGCCAACGGCGGACCAGGTAGTGGCCTTTATCGCTTACGTGATACTAATGGAGATGACCAATTTGATGAAGTAACTAAGTTGAAATCGTTTCGAGGTGGCGGTGAACATGGGCCCCATTCATTGAGGCTGTCACCGGATGGCAAATCGATTGTTGTTATCGCGGGCAATCATACGGATATACCTGCGGAGTTAGATGCGAGCCGGATACCCACCAATTGGAGCGAGGACTTTCTGTTGCCACGGCAATGGGACGCGAGAGGGCACGCAGCTGGCAAATTAGCACCGGGCGGTTGGATAGCTCAAACAGATCCGGACGGAAAACATTGGGAGCTGCTTAGTATGGGATATCGAAATCCTTTTGACTTTGCCTTTAATTCAGAAGGCGATTTGTTCGCATACGACGCGGATATGGAATGGGATTACGGAACGCCTTGGTATCGACCGACTCGCGTTGTTCATGCGACGAGTGGTAGCGAATTTGGATGGCGTAGTGGTACAGGCAAATGGCCTACGTATTATGCCGATAGCCTGCCGCCTGCCGTTGATATTGGACCTGGCTCACCCGTTGGCGTTGCGTTTGGCTATGGCACAAAATTCCCTGCAAAGTACCAACACGCATTGTATTGCCTTGATTGGACATTTGGCACAATGTATGCGGTGCACTTTACGCCCGCCGGTTCCAGTTATACAGCAGTCAAGGAAGAGTTTCTATCGCGTACACCACTGCCGTTAACGGATATAACGATCGGTCCCGATGGCGCGATGTATTTCACGATCGGTGGACGCGGGGCACAGTCTGAATTATATCGTGTAACCTATCGCGGCAACGAGTTGATCACCAGTCAACCGAACCCGATCGGCGATACCGTAACAGAGGAACAGATGCTTGCTCACCATCTTAGGCGTAAACTCGAACGGTTGCACCACCACGTGGGGGAAGACTTGGTGGACGATACGGTTGCGCTCGCCCTAAAGCATTTGGGGCACTCGGATCGACATATCCGCTATGCGGCTAGGATTGCGCTTGAAAATCAACCTGTCTCGTTGTGGCGTCAACAAGTGCTGCGACGGACCCAGGGCAATAACAACGCTGCGGCGGTGATTAATGGAACGATAGCGATTGCGCGACAGGGTGCGTCACCAGATGCAGCGCGTGCATTGACGCTGTTGCAGTCGTTATCGTACGAACGGCTCGAACGCACGCAACGGTTGGACTTATTGCGAGCCTACTCCTTAGTGTTTATTCGTTTAGGGAATGGAAGCACAGAACAACAAGCGGCGGTTCTAGGCGAACTCGATCCAATGTTTCCGTCAAAAGATGCAGCGTTAAATCGAGAATTGTGTAATGTGTTAGTCTATCTAAACTCCGCAACGATCGCCGGAAAATGTCTGAAGCTGATGGGGTTAGAGGATATGAGTAAGAGTGAACCCGTTGATGACTTCTTGACCCGTAATCGCGGTTATGGGCAAACGATTGCGAATTCGATTAACAATCGTCCAGAAATTCAGAAAATGCACTATGCCTATGCTTTGCGCAACCTGCGTTACGGTTGGACGCTCGAGCAACGCCGAGAGTATCTCGAGTGGTTCGTAGTTGCTAGAAAGAAATCTGGCGGCGCCAGTTATGTAGGTTTTCTCGACAATATTCAAAAAGAAGCAGTCGCAAATATGTCGCAGGCTGAACGCGACGCGCTGGCCGACAGTACATTGAGGCCGCCTCCGACCGACGCGGAGTTGCCCAAGGCGGTGGGCCCAGGCAGTGAATGGACTGTTTCCCAGTTGTTGGCGATCGCGAACAGTGGTTTGTCTAAGCGGAACTTCGACCGCGGAAAAACAATGTTTGCTGCGGCTAAGTGCGGCAGTTGTCACCGGTTTGATGGGGCGGGGGGTGCAACGGGACCAGATCTGAGTAATGTTGCGGGACGGTTTTCGCACCGCGATTTGATAGAAGCCATAGTACTGCCAAGCAAAGTCATCTCGGATCAATATCGGGCGATGGTGATTACGACTAATGATGGTAAAGTCTACAGTGGTCGGGTGACCAACGATGCGGATGGTGTGCTAACGGTCTCCGTGGATGCGGTGGATCCCACCAAAACCGTTGCGATTGAGAAGAGTAATGTCGATGAAATGGAGCCGGCAAAGGCGTCATTGATGCCCGCGAAGTTATTGAACGAGTTAAATCAAGATGAGGTTTTGGATTTACTGGCGTATATGTTGAGTCGTGGTAATCCCCAAAGCAACATGTTTGGAAGTACTGATAGTAAATAGAATGACGAGGAATATAGATATGCGTATGTATGGTCCGGGCAGTTGGGGCAAATTGAGTTTATTTGTCGCATTGTGCGTTGTTGGTATTGCCGCCGCGTCAACGGTGCAGGCTCAGCGCAGTGTGTGGCAACGGGGAGCGACATTACAAAAATTGCATGATGGCGCCGCAGGTGAGGGTCCAGCGTGGCATCCCAAAATCGGATTGGTCGCCAGTCACGGTAGCGTTTATCTGATACGAGATGGCGAGGCTCCACAAATTTATAAGAAAGATCTCGGAACTAACGGTTTGATGTGGGATGCGGATGGGCGACTATGGTGTTGTCAGCCATCGAAAAATCGAGTCATTCGTTTTGAGGCGGACGGGACTGAAACGGTGGTCACCGATAAGTTTGAGAACGCACCCTACAATCAACCCAACGATATAACGATTGACGTAGCGGGACGAATCTATTTTTCAGATCCCAAATACGGGCCGTATGAAAACCTTCCACAACAGGATGATAAAGGTCCCGTTGAAGGTGTCTATCGAGTCGACACAGATGGGACGGTTACACGTGTCATCACGCATGAAGTCGACCGCCCTAATGGGGTGCTGATTACGCGAGATCAAAAATACCTGTACGTAGCCGGTAATAATAACTCAGTTAAAGGTGGCGAACGTAAACTGTTTCGGTTTGAGGTGATGGATTGCTGTGGTACTGTATTGCTGGAGACAAAGAAACTGGTTTATGACTGGGGTAGTAGTCGAGGACCGGACGGATTGGCGGAAGATGTAAAGGGAAATATATACGTGGCGGGTGGTCTGAATAGCGATAATGTAGCTGTGGAAGACAATTCACAAAAAGGCGGAATCTATGTCTTCTCACCTGCTGGAAAGTTAATAGATTTCATTGCGGTCAAAGTGGATGAAGTTACAAATTGCGCTTTTGGTGGCAACGATTTGAGAACGTTGTACATTACCGCCGGTGGAACCCTGTTTAGCATACAAACGAAAAACCGCGGTGTGATAACCGCTATGAAAAAGTGATTGCCAGGAGATGAATTTGGAGTGACACCCCGTGTTTTTAGGCGGTTATGATTATAATGATCTTAGCGGAACTTAAGTATATCACTACGACAAACAATCACCTTGGATAACCTGATTTATGAGCACTGGCGACGAAGACAAGATTGATATAGACCGCACGCCTCTATTTGCATTAGTGCGGGAGATCACATCGACACATTTGTTTGTGTGGACATTGTTGCCCTCGGGTGGATTGCAGTCAACGAAAATCCCACTGGGAAGCGTGGGGCAGAAAGTCTCAGATGCCGCTCGAATCGTAGACCGAAATCTGGATCAGGCAGTGGTGATGTTAAATGCTGCGTCGGTTGCCTTTGATACATCGGTTCAGCGGTGGGAGGGGCAGGTACGGCAGAGTGAGCAAGCGTTGAAGCGTAGTGCCAAGCCCGGAAAACTAGGGCAGATTGTCGCTAAACATAATCAGGTGCGGCCACGGTTAGCGCCGGTAAAGAGCGTATTTCGCCGAGCGGTTTCGACGCTACAGAATGCCCAAATTGAAATGCGCCGCCGAGACGCAGTCGACTTGAAAGAACCAAAAGACGAACGGTAAGCGTCTTCGGCTACTGTAATTTGTTTTCGGCCGCAGCGCGCCACGCTCGGTGGATGGGGCGAAAGACACCGAAGGTTGTCCCGCTGTCTAACAATTGAATTGTTTTCTGGGCGTCCCCGATTTGCGCGTAGAGGCGGGGGGTATTGTAGCCCTTGTCGTCTTTGAGACTGTTGATTTCTTTACGTACGGCGTCGACGTGGCGTTTGCACTTAGCCAGAAGTTGTTCGGCGAGTTCAGGAGCGTCGGGGTGCCAGTGTTTTGCAAGTGTCTGGCAGTGCGCGTCAAGGTCGAAGGAATAGCGGAGGGCAACGTCGAAATAGTCATCGATTAGTTGTCCGGCTTTAGGGTGAGTAGGATTGTTGCCGAGGAAAGACTCGATTGAGGTAGCTAGTGCGTCGATGGCGGTTTTATTAATGACTTGCCGCCGGACTGCCTCGATTTCGATTAATAATGCGTGGAGTCGCGTGTTTGTCGGCGACTTCATTTTGTCGGCATGTCCCCGTAGAAGCTTTGCGACTCGCATAGAGCCGATGCGTTCCATGTCTTTAAGTTTACCTTGTAGCGCTCGGTAAGATGTTTCGGATCCACTAGCATCAATGTACGCTTGTTCATAGTCGTCGAGTGATGTTTTGATTTTGAGTGCATCGTGGACCATGTCAACGAAGGCTTTGGGCAGAGTCATTCCTTCGTTAATGCGGTCGGTGAGCCCGTTTGACATATTGGAAACGGTCGTTAGTTCTCCATCGGCGTTGAACATAAAGAAGTAGAAGAATTGACCGTAGCGTAGATCGCAATTGCCAGGGAGTTCATTTCCGGCAAGGCAGATGGGCACGGTTTGGTGCAGTTTCCTTAGGGCTCTGGAAGGGAGCAACACGGCTCCCGCATCTTTAATAGCTCATCAGCCGCTTTCGAGATTGAAGTTGTACAACACGACAGAGGGAGTACCGTTCGCTTTGTTTGTTTCGAGGAAATCTTCAACATTGCCAATGGCGTATGGTAGCGTCGATTCTTGAGCGAGAGCAGTGGCTGTGAAGAGCAGCAGTGCACCGGCGAGCATGGTAGGTTTCATTGTGGTGAGACTCATTTGGTAGAGGATCGAGCACGTCAGTTTGTAAGATTGATTATATTGTTATTGCATCAAAACGCAACAACATTCGGGCGCTCAGGATTTAATTCTAAGAGATAGGAGAACGATAGTATGTGGTTGTTTACTCAATATGGATTCTTCAGCACAGTATGTGCGCGGGAAGGTGATGGGAGTCGGAGTAACGCGGTGGATGAGGGGAGGGTGATGGTGCGAGCGCGCTTGCGAGGGCATTTGGAAGCGCTTAAATCGCGGTTTCCTGAAGAATTTGAAGGCTTGGAAATTATGGAAACGCCGGAAACGGATTATCGATATCGTTTGTTTGTAGATAAGGCAGTTTGGGTGCGGGTATTAAAGTTGCTAGGAGAGGAGTTGGATTACGACAATTTCAAGTCTAAAGTGGCGCGGAACCTTGCTGCCGTCGGCGGCGAATACGAACGTTCCTTGCACGAAGTCTGGGACACCATGCAGCGACTGCAGCGGTAAGTTAGAGTTTCTGCGATCAATCCGAGTTTGTGTTTGGAACGAATTTCCGAATGTGATTTCCCCAAGCATCGGCTACATAGATTGCACCCTTGGCGTCTACAGCAATGTCATGTCCGAGATTCGACGTGTCTTTTGACAGGGCCGTACTGAATGCGCTACTGATATTTCCCTGAGAATTGAGGATCACCACGCGTGATCGCGTGTGGTCTGGTTGGTCGCCACCATCAATAATGTAAATTCGATGTCGACGATCTGTTGCAATTCCAAACGGACGACCAATACGCGTTCCCTGCCATTGATCGAGGTAGCGTCCTTGGAGATTAAACACTTGGACGCGGAGATTGCTGCGATCGCATACATAAACGCGTTTTCG
>JABHUV010000376.1 GCA_018658605.1 Planctomycetaceae bacterium
AGTTCACCTCCCCAGACAAATTCATTGTTGTTGGACCAGAGGTTTTGTTCATCCCTGGTTGCGGTGGTTGGCTCTTCGCCGAGCCCTACGTCGACGGTTGTGATTTCTACGAAACGATTTGAATGAAGCGTTTGGTTGTTGTGGAATCCAAAGAAGCGGAGTTCACTAGAAAGTAACCAATGGCTTTGTTTTTGGTACCATCGCAGTCCAAGTTGACCGCCGAACATGTCATTGCGAAAGTTTGCACGTTCACGAATGTATTCTTCAATCGCCGCGTCCTCAGGTCCGGGACTGGTAGGATCATTTGGATCTGGTATGGGAGGCACTGGTAAGCCCACGTCGTCGTAGCGGTTGTACTCAGCATCTTCATATTGGTCTACTAGTTGATCGTATCTTATGCCGACGAATGGTTCCCAGATGCGGCCCTTGTCATTTTCTTTGATTCTCCAAGTGCGATTTAATTCCCAACCAGACAGGGAAATTGCATTAATTGAGTCGCGGAGAATGTAGTCACGTTGGCCGGTGATCGGGTTGTTGTCGTCCTGTGAAGGGGGCTGTTGATCATCACCGCCACCGCCACCACCACCACCACCACCGGACTCGTCCTCGGCAACTCGGTTGTTTCGTTCAACAATTAACTCTTCGTAGAAGTTGGGGCCGCTGAGCGTGGTCGTGCCGAAACTCCATCCGGTATTGTCGGCACGCATGAATCCGAGTTGAATACGTTTTCCCCATCCATCGTCTGCAGCACCGTAGGCTTCTTCAGACCGGGGTCGCGCCGTTTTGAAATTGATTTTGTCCCAGGTGAAATACCACCCCATGTTTGGTGTGAAATCACCGAAGTGGGTATTGTCTAATGGAGCAAAGAATTGAAAGTTCGGATTGAACTCATCAAAATCTATAAACGGGCCGGAATAATTACGTTGTCCGTAGTTCTGGGCATGGATTACTGGAACCATGACGGCTAGAGCCAACAATACTAGGAACGACGATTTCAATCGGGGGAAGGTCATTTTGTTATTTACCAATCTTAATGACTCAACGAAAAATGTGGCCACGGAACATACCGCTACAAACATAAACCAATTTTCTGTTAACGGTGGTATCGTCAGTGTTTGGCGTTATAGTTAAGTAAGTCTGGTAAACTGTAACGAAAATTCCTAATATTCGGATCGGGCGTGTAAAGATGGGGGGTGTGGGGGGGCGCGGAGGTTTGTGGGCGGTGATTTGGGTGAATGACGTTCGAGACAAGTTGTAGAGCGAAGGATGACACCCATCCAAATAGCAGTGATTGTCCGTTGAGTTTAGGTATTAGGAAAATCGTACAAAAGCTATTAAGGAAACGTCGTAAACGATACACTGATGTTAGATAAAATTAATCAATAAGCTGTTTTGTGTGTTAGGTAATTGAATATGAAACGATTGAAATTAGTGATATTGGTTTGTTTATTGGCAGTTTGCCCATGGGTAGCGGTAGCTCAAAAACCGGAAATCCGCGAAAAAGCACAATCGGCGCAAAGTTCAGATAAAGATTATACCTACATTCGCATTAAACGAGATGACAACAAACAACCAGCGGCTTTACAGACTGCGTTGGTAAAATTTAAAGCGACTCGAGGTCCTAACCGGAAATCTCAAGTTGATCTTATTGGCGCGATTCACATCGCTGACGCTGACTATTACGCTGAGCTGAACAAGATATTCAAGCAGTACGATGTGATATTATTTGAACTGGTGGCTCCTGAAGGGGTGAAAATCGAGCGTGGGCACAAACAGGAATTGAGCTTGGACGTGATATCTGGGTCGCAACAGGGCTTTCAAGCTTTGCTGGGTTTGAGTCACCAGATTGAACAAATTGACTACCAAGCCAAAAACTTTGTACACGCGGATATGACGCCTACCGAATTCAGTAAGCACATGAAGGATCGTGGGGAGAGTTTCATGCAGTTGTATTTTCGCTCCATTGGCCAAGGATTAGCGATGCAAGGAACGGATCAGGGCGGTGGCGGAGATTTAGGTTTATTGTTTGCTCTGTTCTCGAAAGATCGCGAATATAACATGAAGCTCATCATGGCCCAGCAATTCGAACGCATGGAGGGACTGCCCGACGTAATGAGTGGACCAGAAGGTTCGACAATCATTACGTTGCGTAACGATAAGGCCTTATCGGTATTGCAGGAACAGTTAACTGCGGGCAAGCAGCGCATCGGGATTTTTTACGGTGCCGGACATTTTGATGATATGGAAAAGAAGTTAGCAGAAGATTTCCGCCTACTGCGGTATGAAGAGAAATGGATTGATGCTTGGAATTTGCGACGCAAAAAAACGCAGTAGCTTTATTGGGTTGCCTATTATGCAGGTACCATTTCCACACCAGTCAATTGAAAATATCGGATTGGAAAAACAGCACTCGTGATGGCAGCATTATCTGTAAGCGAAGTCACCACATATGTGTGGTCCTTTGAAAAGGATGTGCAAACTTACGCAAACTATGGGTTATCCTCCATTGGAGTTTGGCGCCAGAAACTTACGGACTATGGCGAAGAAAAAGGCGCTGAGTTGCTTGCCGAGCTAGGCATGAATGTATCCCACCTTTATTTTGCCGGTGGATTTACCGGATACGACGGGCGCTCTTTACAGGATGCGATTGATGATGCCCAACAGGCGCTCGAAGTAGCCGCGCTGATCCAAGCGGATTGTTTGACCCTTTATACGGGATCACGTGGCGGTCACACTTCCAATCATGCTCATCGACTTTTGCAATTGGCACTGGATCAAATTTTACCGAGTGCCGAAGAACACGGCGTTGTGGTAGCCCTAGAACCCATGGACGCTCGTGCGGCGATTGACTGGACATTTTTAACGGATTTAGAGCAAGCTTTGGAAGTCGTTGACCGTCGCTCACATCCGTTATTGAAAATGGCATTAGATACATATCATTGGGGTGGTGACGAAAAACTGTTTTCATTGTTACCCGACTTAGTTCCATATTTAGCAATTGTCCATTTGGGAGACTGTACGTTTGCGCCATCACGAGATCACGAACGATGCCTATTAGGTGCTGGCACTGTACCGCTGCAGTCGATGGTTGCTGCTTTGTCAAAACACGGTTATGACGCGATTTACGACATTCGCTTGATGGGCGAGGATATCGAAGTTGCAGATGATGAGCTGGTGCTGCGTAATAGCTGCCAATACGGTGAACAATTACTGCGATCGTGTTACCCAGTTTAGTTGCAGTTACTCAGATGCCTGTCGGAGGACTTGGCGACGCGCCAATTTGGTCTCGCAATTCAGCGGCCAATTCATATTGCTCGTCGTGGATTGCTTGTTCGAGTTGCTCATTGAGTGTCATTCCGATTTCGTATTCTGTCCGCAGTGACTCACGTGTTTCACGCAGTTGGTTGACTAGTTCGTCGTCTTCGAAGTGTTCAACGATTCCGTGCTGTTCAAACACTTCTTGAATGCAAGTAAGCCCAGCGTTGATTCGTTCAATGGCGTCTTCTGGTGTCGTGGCTTGGAGGGCTTGTAATGCGTCTGCTTGTGTTCGATGGAACAATACAAAGGGGCGGTATTGCTCATGGGACATTTCCCAAGATTCCCCAGGAGAATATTCTTCGCAAAAATCCATTAGAGCCAATGTGTGATTTGCATCACGTATGACGTTTGAATATTCTTTGAGCTTTAGCCAACTGATTCGTCGTTGGTAAAATTGCATGAATTCTCGGTCAATTTCAGTGCAGTGTTCGACTGAAAGTCGCCAGTCCTCGCCGCCGCTGATTCTTTCGGCAATGAGAAAGTCCAGGTAGGTTGACATGCCGCCAGGACGGTGACCGTCGGGCCTGTCGGTCGTCTCCATCTGCAAGACGCCCATTTCCACTCGCATTTGAATCATGTCGCGGTTTTCCAAAGAAACTAAACGAACACCGATGGTACCTGGTTCGAATTCCCAATCTTCAAGTAGTTGAGCGATGTCTTTGGGGTCTGTCATGAAAGGTTCGCTTGTTGAGGAAATGTTTTGAGAGTCATTCGGTTACATTGACGACTCGCATTGTCTACTCATTATCGTAGATTCGCCTTGGACTGTACAGAGGGTTCCGACCGACGTCCATGTTTGGCTTTGGCCGCTATTAGTTAGTAAATCGTTGTTGTCGCATCGATTTGCGGTGACTCTGTTTCTTTTTATTGTCGAGTCGCCGTTGTTTGGATCCCCGCGTCGGCCTAGTTGTTTTTCTTGTCTTGCGTTGCTTTAAGGCATCGACAATGATTACTCGGAGCTTTTGAAAGCAATCTTCGCGATTACGATGTTGCTCGCGGTGTTGTTGACTCGATAAAACCAGTTTTCCGTCATTATTGATGCGATTGCTGTGCTTGCTCTGGATGCGACGTTTGATGAATGCCGCGATGGATGTCGAATGTTTGAGATCCCAGTGGATGGTAACTTTGGAATTAACCTTGTTGACATTTTGACCGCCAGGGCCCTGACTGCGAGAAAAAGTTAGCTCGATTTCTGCGTCGGTTAGTGTTATCGAGGAGTTAATTGGTATCATGGATAAAGTGCTGTTCTAATAAATAAGATACAACTATTGTGGATAGTATATAGGAAAACAATGAGAATGTTCAGGACGAAGAAATCCAAAACGACGAGTGCGACTGTACTAATGTGCTTACTATTATTAGCAGGAGGTTACTGTTGTATTGCCAAGAACCCACCTGTGTCAGCCGTAGGTGACCGAAATGTTGCGACAGTCGTTGCAGCTGTGAAAGAGGGTGTTACTGAGCAATTGGTCGATATTGGAAGTCGTCACAGTGGTCAAGATTGGCCGAAATTTTTAGGGCCTACCGGTGACAGTAAATCAACGGAGACTGGCATAAAAAAAAATTGGCGTAGTAGCCCACTTCGGCAACTCTGGAAACTCGAATTAGGAACGAGTTACGGGATCGGTACGATTTCTCAAGGGCGGTACTTTCAATTTGATCGCAAAGATAACGAGTGTTTTGTTTTGTGCCTTAATGCAGAGACAGGAAAACCGATTTGGAAGTTTACTTACCCAACAGACTACCAAGATCTCTATGGATACAACAATGGTCCTCGTTGTTCGCCGGTCGTCGATGGTAATCGAGTATACGTTTATGGTGTTGCCGGCCACCTATATTGCTTGAATGCCTCAACAGGTAAAGAAATCTGGCACGTAGACACGGTTAAACAATATGGCGTGATACAGAATTTCTTTGGTGTTGGCAGCACTCCTGTTGTGGAGGGCGATTTGTTGATCTGCATGGTCGGTGGTAGCCCAGTTGCTTCGCAAAGTATTCCGCCGGGACAGCTTGATTTAGTGAAATCCAATGGCTCAGCGGTGGTGGCGCTGAATAAGCACACAGGAGAAGAGCAGTACAAATTTGGCGATGATTTGGCGAGTTATGCCAGTCCTAAATTAGCAACAATTGACGGTCGCCGGTGGTGTTTTGTTTTTGCGAGGCAAGGCCTTATCGGTTTTGAAGCACAATCGGGAATCATGGATTTCCAATACTCGTGGAAAGCTCCCATCCTCGAGGCGGTCAATGCCAGCACGCCAGTCGTTGTTGGTGCTCAGGTGTTGATTTCTGAAACCTATGGTCCCGGAAGCTCACTGCTGCGTGCCAAAAAGGGAGGCGCTGAAGTTGTTTGGAAAGATAGCCCCACGTCGCGTGATAAGTCGATGCAGGCTCATTGGAACACTCCGATTTATGTTGATGGATATTTATACGGATGCAGTGGTCGGCATACACGCGATGCTGAATTACGGTGCATTGAATGGAAAACGGGGAAGGTTCAATGGTCCGTCGAGGGATTGACGCGAACTTCACTAACCTTTGTTGACGGACATTTCATTTGCCACGGTGAATATGGTCATGTCTTTTTGATGAAGGCGAACCCGCAAAAATTTGAACCGATTGCGGGTGATATTGCAGTGACTGGCCAAAAGGGCGAGTACGAATTGCCGTTTGAAACATCGTTCGATTTGGGTTATCCGTGCTGGGCTGCTCCAGTAGTTTCGCAAGGTTTGTTGTATTTGCGGGGAGCCAAATCGATCGTTTGCTTGGAGCTAATTCCCACAAAATAACAATGACTGTTGATCCCTCACACCCATTTCAAGCTCCATGGCCCATTCCTGATGCGGCAATTCAGCAACAATTGCAAACAGCTTATAGCTCGGGAGATTGGGGATCCTATGCTGGTCCCTTTACGCAGAAGTTGCGTGAAACGCTGACAAATAAATACAAACGAAAACATGCAATGTTGGTTTGCTCAGGCACGATCGGTATTGAACTGGCTTTGCGTGGCGTCGGAGTGACTGCTGGCGACGAAGTGATTCTAGCGGGGTACGATTTCCCAGGTAATTTTCGCTGTATCGAAGCAACTGGGGCTACGCCGGTTCTAGTCGATATTGAGTGCGGGACTTGGAGCATACATGCGGGTGATCTAGCGGCGGCTCATAGTGAAAAAACAAAAGCAGTGGTTGTCAGTAGCTTGCATGGTGGCATAGCAAATATTGAGTCAATTATGCAGTGGTCTCGCTCTGTCGGTGTTGCGGTAGTTGAAGATATCTGCCAGGCGCCAGCAGCCACACGCGCAGGGCAACTGTTGGGAACATTTGGGGATTTGGCCGTGATGAGTTTTGGTGGCAGTAAATTGTTAACAGCAGGCCGCGGGGGTGCGGTGCTTTGTGACGATGAAGCGATGGCACAGCGTATCAATGTTTTTAAAGAACGCGGTAATGATGCGTTTGCATTGAGCGAATTGCAAGCGTGTGTGCTGTTGCCGCAATTTGAAACGCTCGCAGAGCGTCATTTGCTGCGACGTGACAATGTAAATGTCATCTTGGAAACTACGGCACGCTGCTCTGGAATCACTCGACTTAAAATCAATGCAGAGGACAGTCCGGCTTTCTATAAGCTCGCTTGGATCCTTGATGACTCGCAGCGGCGACAAGACTTGTTGTGTTATGCGCAGGAAAAGGGAATCCCTTTGTTTGCGGGATTCAATGGGTTTGTGAAACGTAGTGCAAGACGTTGTCGCAAGCCTGTACCATTAGTGCATAGCACTGCGGCTGCCGAGGCAACCGTGTTGTTACACCACCCCGTATTACTGCAAGGATCGAACGTTATTCGAGAACTAGCTGAGGAACTTATTGACGTATTTAACCACTAAGGGCAATGGGTAGAGTTGAAAAATGATATCCTGAATAGACCCTTAAGTATAATTTGTAGTTTGTTTAACATTGAATAATAGGAATTTTTTCATGGTCGATCGTATCCCTCCTACTCCAATAAAACGAAAAACCACTCGTCGGCGTTTTATCCAACACGGCACACTTTCTACAGCGGCAGTCATGGCACTGCACGGTCGAGCATATGCGGCGCCAAAACGGGGTTGGATTGAGTTGTTCAACGGCAAGGATTTGTCAGGTTGGCACATTAACCCAGAAAAGATCGGTCACGGCACAGGTGGTAATTGGCGTGTGGAACAAGGGGCGATTACGGGTGAACAGGATCCTCCAGGTTCGGGAAACGGAGGCATTCTACTAACAGACCGCAAGTTTGAGAACTTTGTGCTCGAAATCGACATGCTGCCCGACTGGGGGGTTTGTTCGGGTTTGTTCTTGC
>JABHUV010000338.1 GCA_018658605.1 Planctomycetaceae bacterium
CCAATAAAGGAAACCAATTATGATTCGTAAACTTATTCTTCCAGCACTGTTGTTTGCATTTGTATTGTCTTCATGTGCGCCGCTGCTACACGCCAAACAAAAGTTCAAAGCATTAATTATTGATGGTCAGAATAACCATGGGGTTTGGCCACAGACATCGCAAATGATGAAAAAATATTTGGAAGAGACCGAGTTGTTTAGCGTGGCCATTGCAACGACGGCTAAAACGGGAACAGACGATTCATTTCACCCCGAGTTTAAGAACTTTGATGTAGTGATTTCAAACTACAACGGTGCCGCTTGGCCAGAGGCTACCCAACAGTCGTTCATTGAATATTTAAAAACAGGAGGTGGGTTTGTCGTCGTTCATGCAGCAAACAATTCGTTTGGCGCTTGGAAGGAATATAACGCGGCGATTGGACTAGGTGGTTGGGGTGGACGCAATGAAAAATCGGGACCCTACGTCTATTTTGATGATCAGGGGAAACTCGTGCGAGATAAGTCTGCGGGCAAGGGAGGTCATCATGGCGCACAACATCCATTTCTAGTGACGACTCGTAACTCCCAGCATCCAATTACCAAAGGTATGCCAGGACAATGGTTGCATGAAAAGGATGAATTGTATGACATGCTACGAGGACCCGCTGAAAACATGACGGTGTTAGCGACTGCGTTTGCTAGCAAGGAACGGGGAGGTACTGGGCGCCATGAGCCAATGATCTTTACGATCGATTATGGGCAAGGCCGAGTGTTTCATACACCGATGGGACATGGAATTGACTCACAGCAATGTGTTGGGTTTATTACCACATTACAACGTGGTGCCGAGTGGGCTGCTAGTGGCAAAGTGACTCTGAAAATACCGAGTGACTTCCCTGATGTTGATGAAGTATCTAAACGCATTGGAAATTGATTTATTGCTTGGATGATGTCTGGAATTGTAGCCGTAAACGGATAGGGCTCCGCATGTACGCGACCTACCCCTACTCAGACATTTTCAGGTAAAATATAGGTGTTAACTTTCCCACCGATTTAAGACTCCCTCCCATGCGCCCTTGGTTCCTTTTTATTGTTTTGCTGGTCTGCTTGCCGTTTGGTGCAAATGGGTATAGCCAAGAAGAAGCGGAATTTGATGCAGCGGGTTTGAAATTTTTTGAATCTAAGATCCGTCCGCTTTTGATTCAGCATTGTTACGAGTGCCACTCTAGCACCGCTGATGAATACGAGGGTGGTTTGTCCGTTGAATCCCGCGCAGCTCTGCTCAAAGGTGGTGACTCTGGTGCCGCAATTGTGCCCTTTAAACCGGCTGAGAGTTGGCTGTTGGCAGCCATCGAATATTCAGACGATTTCTACCAGATGCCACCAGAATCTAAATTACCTCAAGAGGTCGTTGCCGTTTTTAAGAAGTGGATCGAGATGGGAGCTCCAGATCCGCGTCCAGCAGTTGAGAGTAGCGATACGGCGCCTCGTGTAATTGATTTTGAAAAATCGCGGAAATTTTGGGCATTTAAAACACCGCAACGTCCCGCCTTGCCTCGCGTGAAAAATCAAGCGTGGATTAGCAATGCGATCGATACTTTTATTCTCAGCGAACTGGAGAGGTCGGCGTTAACACCAGCAATTACAGCAGACCGACGGACATTGATTCGTCGCGTTACGTTTGATTTAACGGGTTTGCCTCCCACCGTAGCGGAAATTAATGCGTTTCTAGCGGATACCTCGCCAGTGGCCTACGAAAATTTAGTGGAACGATTACTGGCTTCGCCTCGTTATGGCGAACGCTGGGGTCGCAAGTGGCTCGATGTCGCTCGCTATGCCGATTCAAATGGGCTAGACGAGAATCTGGCGTATGTAAATGCTTTTCGATATCGTGATTATGTGGTACGAGCGTGGAATCAAGATTTGTCGTTTGCTAATTTTCTTCAACAGCAACTCGCTGGCGACTTGCTTGATCCGCAGCAGGATGCATCATCCCAAGCACGGTTGGATCGTTTGACCGCCACGGGATTCCTTTCGATTGGACCCAAAATGCTTGCCTGTGATGATGGCCAGAAAATGGAAATGGACATTATTGATGAGCAACTCGATACGATGAGCCGTGCATTCATGGGGTTAACGATGGGTTGTGCCCGCTGTCATGATCATAAATTTGATCCCATCCCGAGCAAAGATTATTATGCCTTGGCAAGTATCTTTAAGTCCACGAAGACCATGGAGAATTTCAAGGTTGTCGCTAAGTGGCACGAATATCCACTTGATACTCCAGAAACGAAAGCCGCTCTGGAAAAGTATAACTCTACCGTTAAGCAGTTGGATGAAGAATTAGCTGCGATTCAAAAAGAGGCTCGGCAAACGCTGCGAGAATCCCAGCAGCGCTTGTTGTCCAAGTATTTAATCTCTGCGTCCAAATTTGTTAGTTTCACTAGCAAGCCGATTGCGGATGGACACAATGTGATTGGAAACTTTATTCGAGACGGGATTGCCGTAGAAAACAGCATTGTGTGGGAGGCGGAGAATTTTCAGCGAGGTACATTACAAGCGGAAACAACAAACTATGGAAAAGATATTGGGGTTTTGCTGCATCAAGGGTTTGCAGAATACGATGTCGAAATCGAGGACGCTGGGGATTATCAATTGGAACTGCGTTATGCCGCGGTTGATTCGCGGCCAATGGTTTTATCGATCAATGGATCGGTTGTTGATTCAGATGTCGCTGCTCACACAACCGGTACATGGTTTGCAGATTCTCAAACCTGGTTTGTAGAGGGGGGTTTTGAACTACAGGCAGGTAAAAATGTCGTTAGGTTAGCACGGGAAGGTGGATCGGTACCGCATGTGGACAAAATCTTGCTTGTTAAAGCGGCTCCGACATCAAGTTTGGAAGATCTAACGGCGGTTTTGGTGGATACGCCTCTAACAGAGGTGGATGGTTTGCTGCTTCAAGAAGCCGAAGAATATGCTCGAGGTAGCATAGGTAAGATTCCACCCATTGTCCAAAACACGTCCGGTACAACGACTTTTTTGAATTATGCAGAGTACGATTTTGAGATAACCACTGCTGGAAATTACCGCTTGGAATGGCTGTATACGCAAGCAGAATCACGAGGAGGGAAGTTGTTTGTCGATGGGCACTTGGTCGATTCAGATGCGGCCAATGTGTTAACGGGAAGTTTTCAGTCGTCGGAAGTGAAATGGTTCGTTGGTGGTGTGTTTCAATTCGCTGCGGGGAAACACACGCTTCGGTGGCAACGCCTAGGAACGACACCTCATTTCGACAAAATTGCGCTTATTCCAACATCAGACAATGTTACTTATCATAGCGGTGGCAGTCAAAAAAGTTTGGCCGAAATCGAAGTCGTCGCGGCGGAGCAAGGTCTGCAAACGGAGTACTTGAGACAGTGGGTCACTTTTTTACTAATGGCTGTCTCACAGCGTGATGAGCATCTATCAGGTTTGTTATTGCGAGACCGCGATGAACAACAAGAGGCATTTGCACAGCTAGGAAACGCAGCTGAACAACAGTTGGTCACCTTATTATCCGCAGGGTCTACCTCCGTTGCTAGTGATCCAACAAGTAAGTTAGAGGGTGCCGTGCAGTGGGTGGTGACCAAAGCGATCGCCGTTGATGGCCCATTTCGCGATCCCCAAGAAATTGATAAGTTAGTTCTTGAGAAATCGCAACAAGCGATTGCAGCCATTGTTAAGTCTAAAGCTAAGTTAGCTACAGTACAGCCGATGGTGGGCAAGGCGATGGGAGTCACCGAAGGCAAAGTTGAAGATTTGGCGATTCATATTCGCGGGAACTATTTGACACTTGGTGAGTCAACGCAGCGGGGATTTCTTGAGGTCGTAGATCAAGTATCCGCTGTGTCGATTCCAGCAGAGGCGAGCGGGCGTTTGCAATTGGCACAGTGGTTGACTGATGCCAAACATCCGTTGACTTCGCGCGTCTTCGTTAACCGTTTGTGGTTGTGGCATTTTGGCCAAGGACTGCAGCGTTCCCCCGATAACTTCGGCTTACTTGGCCAACGTCCAACCAACCAACCATTATTGGACTGGTTAGCCATTGAATTTATTGAACAAGGTTGGTCTATCAAACAGATGCATCGTTTGATGTTGCTGTCGAGCACATATCAAATGAGCAGCACATTCGACGTTCGAGCTAATGCCAAGGATCCTGAAAATCGATTGTGGTGGAGATTCAATCGTCGGCGGCTTGATGCAGAGGAAGTCCGGGATGCTTTATTGGCCGTTGGTGGCAGCATTGATTTACAAATGTATGGTCAGTTGTTGCCCAACGCAGATCGAGCTTATGTCACGGGTACGGGATCAAAACGTAGTACCTATGATTACAATCGTCGCAGTGTTTATTTACCGATTTTACGCAGTGCTTTGTACAATGTGTTTATAGCTTTCGATTTCGCGGACCCCAGTGTTATTCAAGGCCAACGAAAGAATACTGTGGTGACGCCGCAAGCGTTATTCATGATGAACAGTAAATTAGTCCAAGATGAAGCGAGTAGACTAGCGCAACACGTGTTACAGGCTGATATTGAAACCAATGCAGACAGGATTAAGGCCTTACATGAGATTGTATATGGCCGAGTGGCTACGGCGGAGGAGGTTGACAAGTGTATTCAATTTCTACAGAAGTATCGTGAATTGTCAGCGGAGGATATGGGCGATGATGTAAGTGTGATAGCAGATCTGGTTGCTTGGCAAGGTTTGTGTCGAGTGTTGTTGGCAGCCAACGAATTTGCTTATTTAGATTGAGTTAGGGAAAAAATATTGTCCAATTCCGGTGCCGAATTTCGGAATTGGTTTGGAAGCTATAGATCAGGAAATTAAATAATGGCCGGCAATTCACAATGTCATAACTTTTTAACTCAACCGTTGTCGCGACGTGCGATGTTACAGCAATCGAGTGTTGGTTTTGGGAGTTTGGCATTAGCCGGATTACTTCAAGAGCAAATGCACAACGGGGTATTGGCTGCTGAATCAGGTCAAGCGGCCGCGGCACCGAAACTAGCGCGTTTTCCAGCGCGGGCCAAACGAATCATCTTCATGTTCATGCACGGCGGCCCCTCACAAGTTGATACGTTTGATTATAAGCCGTTGTTGCAGAAGCATGATGGCCAACCGTATCCGGGCAAAAAACCACGTATCGTTTCCAGCGCTACGGGAAACCTGCTCGGATCGCCTTGGAAGTTTCGCCAGTATGGTGAATGCGGTTTACATGTGTCAGATCTGTTTCCGCATGTAGGACAAATGGCAGATGACCTCTGTGTTATTAACTCCATTCATGGCAGCAATTCTCGACACGGAGCGGCGTTGCTGGAATTACACACTGGCTCTGATACGTTCGTAAGGCCTTCGATGGGTTCATGGTTGATGTATGGGCTTGGCAGTGAAAATCAAAACCTACCTGGCTTTTTAACGATCTGCCCTACCCTTGGCCATGGTGGCGTGAATGCCTGGTCGAGCGCGTTTTTACCTGCACATTATCAAGGCACGCCGATTGGTGCAGCGAGCATTAAAGCGGAAGAAGCTCGAATTCATTTTATCGAAAACAAATGGGTTAGCTCTAAAATGCAACGAGCGGAACTCGACTTTTTGGGACAGGTGAATCGCCAGCACTTAGAAAAACGAGATACCGACGATGCGTTGGAGTCGCGGATTGCATCATTCGAACTTGCCTATCGCATGCAAAATCAAATGCCTGGGTTGCAAGATATCTCGCAGGAGACTGAAGACACATACAAAATGTATGGGATTGATGAGGAACCAACGAAGAATTTTGGAATTCAATGTTTGTTGGCACGTCGATTTGCCGAGCAAGGTGTGCGGTTTATTCAAGTGACCCATAGTTACAAGTGGGATCAACATGCAAACCTCCGCGATGCCCATACCAAGAACGCCCAAGAAGTGGACAAACCAATCGCCGGTTTATTACGTGACCTTAAGCAACGCGGCTTACTTGAAGATACATTGGTTTGGTGGGGAGGCGAGTTTGGCCGTACTCCGGTTGAGCAAGGTAACAAGAATGGACGAGATCATAATCCACACGCTTGCTCCATGTTTCTAGCCGGCGGTGGTGTCCAGGGTGGATTGAGATATGGCAGCACCGATGATTACGGGTATTATGCCGTCGAAAACAAAGTACATTTTC
>JABHUV010000183.1 GCA_018658605.1 Planctomycetaceae bacterium
AGCTTCCCAGTCGTCGCGGGGTGCGTGACTGAACTGCCAATAGGCCATGCCATCGTCGAGTCGTGGTTCGGTGCGGTGTCCGGAACTTGTAAGATGAAATTTTCCGATATTTCCGCACCGATAACCGGCATCAGAAATAAGTTTGGTAATTAGCGGAGGGAAGTCGGGAAAAGTATCGTTGCCGTTACGCGTGTTATGAACACGAGCCGGGTACAGGCCGGTTAGGAAACTTGAGCGACTCGGAGTGCAAATTGGACTTTGGCAATACGCGTGCGTAAAAGCGACGCCGGATTCTAGTAACTTGTCGATGTTGGGTGTGTCGACCTGCGGATTTCCTAACGCACCGATAGTGTCGAACCGCTGTTGGTCGGTACAATACCAAAGGATATTAGGTCGTTTGGATTCCATGGTAAAATTAAACCTATTCAGAAACAGACTTTTTGACAATTTTCTCGTCAAAATAATTGATTTGCATGCCGGCATCCACAACGATGGTTTGCGCGCAGATTCCGGAAGACCGTGGGCTGAGTAAAAACGCAGCTACATTTGCTGCTTCTTGTGTTTCAACGGCAACGCCTCGCGGGATTACCTGTTCGGCGTATAGATAGGAGTCGACGTATCCGGGGATTCCTGCAGACGCGGATGTTTTTAGTAAACTTGGTCCCACGGCATTAAACCGCACATTTGAGAAACTGCTGAACGATTTAGTGAGAAAAGCCAATGAGGAATCGAGGGCGGCTTTAATCGGAGCCATGAAGCCATAATTTTCGCTCGCCATTTTGGTGGTGGAGATGGAAATTGTGACCACCGCCGCGTCCGTAGAAAAAAGTTCTTTCAATGCATTGGAAACGGCCATCAAGGAATAGCAGCTGATGTCGACGGCACGTAAGAACTGTGATTTACTCGTGGCGTGAAAGGGCTTAGGACCATCTTCATAATCGGCAAATGCGATCGAATGGACTAGCCCATCGATTACCGGGTGTGATTCCGCCAGTGACGCGCGGAGAATTTCGATTTGCTCGGGGAATTCTACATCGCATACGTAGATGGGATGTTCGCCAATTAGCTTTTGTAATTCTTCGCGGCGTTTTTCGCTACGCACAACGTATACAGGAAGTCCGCCGGCTTCATAGACTGTTTTACCTATGTGGTAGGCGACACTTTTGCGGTTGGCAACGCCCATAATAACGATGGTTTTATCTTCAAGTTGAAGGAATGCCATTGTGTGGTCTTTGGTGGTTAAAGATTACGGCTTATTTCTAGTGACCTTTGGAAACGTTTAGATTTGTGGATCGGCGATAGTACAGGCAAAATCGAAACGCGTTGCCAGCTTACCTTCAACGGTCACCTTGGCTGTCAAAAAATAGGCAACTTGTACTTGGTCTGTAAGCGTGACTTCGACCTCAACAGTGTCACCTGGTTTGACGATCTTCTTGAATTTAACATTATTCAGTCGAGTCGCAACGGGAACTTTACCACTTAACGCATTGCCTCCTTCAGCTTCTATAGCTGTTCGGGTAATATCCGCGAGTAATATCGCGCCTGCCTGCATCCCAATTTCGCACAAGATAACCCCCGGTACGATCGGTTGATTGGGATAATGGCCTTGGAAAAAGAATTCATCGCTCCGAAATGCTTTCTTGCAGTTGATTGTGGTATCGGTCTGCGATACAACTTCGTCAATCAGCAGCATGGGTGCGCGATGGGGGATAGCAGCTTGGATTTGTTCGATGGTCATTGGGTTCATGGTAAAGTGGTTATTGAGGTCGAAATTGCGGTTTAACGTTATACAATCGCGGGCCACCGTATGCTAGCACACATTTCAGTAGCAAATCACTACATTAATTGAGCATCAACGTCATTGGAAACGATAACACCATAGTTTATTGCACCCAACCAACCGGACATGATGATGCCAACGCTACCGGCATGATACAGTCCTTTGATTTGTTCGGGCAAGCCCCGACTGACCGCTAGGCCTTCGAATTTAGTCCCAAAACTAGAGCCGTTTTGATGCTGTGTGTAATGGGCAAAAGTCCGTGGTGTGGATGCTTCGGCAAAAATTATTCGCTCTCGCGCGTTGGGTACGTATTTTTCGAGCGCCCCGAGAGTCGTGTCGATGAGTTCTTCTTTACTCGCGCTATATTGCTCGTCGTCCAAATCGATCCAGTCCTCCCAGTTGGCATTGGTGCTTGACACAATTAAGTGTCGTGGATTGGCATGTGGCCTAGTACTTGGATAATAAAATGAGAATGTTCGACTAGTAATGTCTCGACTGAGCAAAAGATCTGTCTCGAATCGATCGGCAGTTGAGCTGAAGAGCAGGTCGCCGGTTGCGGGATCGATGGAATCATTTTCAGCAAGCGCCATATAGACTTGTGTACTGGAATTGTTTAGTCGCACATTTCGTGCATCATCGATGTAATCTTTATCAAATACTTCTTCACCGACCATTTTGAAAATCGTCGTCAGTAGATTGGCATTAGAAACTACGCTGCGGCAGCGAATTGTGCGATCGTTGATTTGTACGCTTTCAACAACACCACGCCGGGTATTAATTTTGTTTGCACTGCATTTGATTCGTACATCAACATTATTGCGTATTAATTCGTCATGCATCATCTTGATGAGCATATCAGTTCCACCCTGAAAGGTGTAAACTCCTTTACTCATGAAATTGGAAAACACAATTCCGTAGGTGATAGCGGGATCCTCTAAAGTAGACCCATTGGCATATGTGATGGGTTCCATCAATAGCCGGATGATATCTTGGCGACCAGGGAAAAACTTTTCAAATAATTCGCCCGTGGTCATTTGTTGTTCGTCATAAAAATTCATGTTGCGTGCTGCATCAAAAAACTGCGTCACGGTTTCACGTTCGATTTTGAATTGACGGGTTAACAGTTTCGTAAAATGTTCACGGTCGTAGGGGGTCGTTAATGAAAATTGTGGATTATCAAATCGCACGCCGAGCAGAGGAATAATTCGGTCGGCAATTTCTTGGCTCCAATAACGGCGGCAGCTTTTTTTCATGCCGTACGGAAATCCGTGTAACGAGATATCAAATACGTGTCCACTGGGCCGCTTAAACCATGTTGCCATACCGCCCAGTTTATAGTGCTGTTCGACGAGCAAAACCTGGTAGCCTGCCGAACCAAGAATGTTGGCGGTAGTGAGACCAGCCAAACCACTGCCAATGACGATGACGTCGTATTCGTCTTTGGCCCCGGCGAGAAAATCTTTTGGCATGGGAATTAATGATTTGAGTTAGGTTGACAAACAACCGGTAGTTGCGAATACCGCCGAGGTTACATTCTACCGCATTTTAGTTTAAGCGTTAGGGTGATAGCGAAAGCGAGAGTCGCTTAATTTCCGCGGAGCAAATGATGATTTGCCATTGAGATTCCGCTAATAATTGAACCCACGATTCCCACGAACCCTTGGTCGGTACCACATAAAAACAGGTTGCGGAAGTTCGTCGTTCCGTCAAACCATTTACGGGTTGCCCCGTATACTGCGCCGTTGTCGTGAGAAGTGAATCGCTGAATTGTTTGTGGCGTAAACATATCAGTGTCGATGGTGTGTTCACGGTAATCCGGTGCGAATTTGGTTGCTGAATCTACCACTTTGTTAAACCAGTTTTCCTTTTGTCGGTCGTAGTCGTCTTTGTTTAGATTTTTCCAACGATTAAAGTCTGCTAGTGCGGTAATTCGCATGATCCCATCGGGAAGTTCACCATCGGCTGCATCATAGCAATAATTGTTAGGCGTACAGATAACGCCGGTTCGAATATCACAAAGATCATCAAGTGGTCGTTGCCAATGGAATTTATCTGAGTCGTTGAAGAATATAATCGTCTTATCGTGTCCCAGTTCCGCGGGGTAGATGTCGAGTGTCGAAATAGCCTCAATAAATGATAATTGCCCTGTTTTATGAACATGGGTTTGGTCTTTATCGTCGCAGAGCCGAAATGTTTCAACGGCGCCAACACTACTTAAGATGTTCTTTGCGGACATCTCGTCACCGCAATCCAGGACGACACCAACTGCGCGACCGTTATCGATCTTTATGTTTTGGACTCCTGTGCGTAGTTTTAGTTCTCCACCTAGCTCGCGGAATTTTCGAACGAGCTTTCTAAGTATCAAGCGGACGCCATCAAAGGGTCGCGCCAAGCCCTCCAGAAATAAGGCGCGGAACATGATGCAAAACTGCCCATAGTCCATATCATGTTCACGGGGGTTACCGTACCACATTACCGGACATAAGATCATTTCAATCAACAGCGGGTCGGTAATGACTTCGGACAGTCGTTCACGGGTCGACAATTCGAAATGGCTTTGCTCAAGATCATCGTAATCGATGAGCGTGTCCATCAGCTTTTCGAAGTTGTCAATCTGATTTGGAAATGCACGTGCGACTTCGCTCCGCAGTAGATCGATGTTGTTGTCAAACGCGAGTTGGACGTTTGGAAACGAAATGGACGAAATTAGTTGTGGGGACAATCCAAAATCATCCCACGTTAAACGCAGTTGTCGAAGTAGTCTCGCAAACGGGCCACGGCGCGTTCCGCGAGGTGTGAAGTTGGTGACTGCATGCAAGCCGACATCGTAGTTGCGGCCACGGAGTCGGTAGAAAGAATTTAATCCGCCAATGGTGTTGTGACGTTCGAGAATACAGACCTTTTGATCATAGTATGCTGATCGGATACCGGCGGCTAAGCCAGACATGCCCGCGCCAATAATGATCGAATCGTATACCATTAAGCCGATATGTCTTTCATCTTAGGTTCAAGGTAAGCGACCGTTTTATCCATGCTTACCAAATTTTCGTAATCCTCTTCGGGGACTTGAACACGATAACGTTTCCGCAGTTCCATCACAATATCGAGAAAGTCCATGCTATCCATTTCCAGTTGGTCGCGAAATTCCTTTTCGTCATCTAACGACGACAAATCTTCATCCGGATTAATGGTATTGAGTATATCTAGGACTGCGTCACGAATTTCAGCAGGTGTCATGCTCGATGTGCTCCGAGGCGTAAAATGGTCTGTAGAAACATATCAACCTACGACTATATAAGATAGGTCAAGTGGGCTCACATGCCACACGGAATATGTGGAGTCCATAAATCTTACCGAGTTTATTTGATAAAACTAGTGGGTTTATAGACTCTTTTTATCACTTTGGCGTATTTTCGCGGATGTAATCTAGAATGTCTACTTATAAGTGATAAATAAGGTATCAGGATGGATTTATGAGATGAATTTTTTGATAACCACCGTGGAATTAATTCCCAGCATTCCGAACGAGTTATTCACTATATAGTCCACGGATTCTAACGTTTTGGGCTGATTTAGGACGAGTCCGTCCATGGCGCACTCCTCGTCGAGTTGATCAACATTGATCGTTGCATGACAGATGTTGTCATTAAATGCGGGCAGATTTCCTGCGAGTTCTAATGCACCCGC
>JABHUV010000395.1 GCA_018658605.1 Planctomycetaceae bacterium
ATATCTGCGTTGACAATAAGGGTAGGATCATCGTCAGCGATCAGTTTGGTGGTCTATACCGAATGCAGCCGCCAGCGTCCGGAGTTGCACTAGATCCGGCAACTATTGAAAATGTCCCGGCGCCAATCCGAGCCGTTAATGGTATGGTTTGGGCATTCGATGCACTTTATGTTGGCGTAAACGACTATGAGCAGAAAATATCTAGTGGTCTCTATCGACTTACCGACAGCACAGGCGACGATCAGCTCGACAAAGTGGAACTTCTACGCGAAGTCAAATCTCGGGGCGATCATGGTGTACACGCCGTCGTGCCCACCCCAGACGGGAAGTCCCTTTTCCTGATTACTGGAAACAATTCTAAACCGCCGCTAATCGAGCCCGCATCTCCTGTTACTCAGGTTTGGGGCGAAGATCATTTGCTGCCAAGCATGCCAGACGGTCGAGGTCATAACCGCGGCGTTCTAGCACCAGGTGGAATTATCTACAAAGTCTCTCCCGACGGTAAACAATTTGCGGCGTACGCATCTGGATTTCGCAATATATTCGGTGGTGCCGTAAATCGTGACGGTGAGTTGTTTACTTACGATGCCGATATGGAATACGATTTCAATACGCCGTGGTACCGACCCACAAGAATCTGTTTGGTAACGAGCGGTGCTGAATTTGGATGGAGAAATGGTGCCGGGAAAAGGCCCGTCTTTTATCCAGATAACCTTCCCGGGATTTTGGATATCGGACCCGGTTCTCCCACCGGAATGACCTTCGGTTACGGAGCAAAGTTTCCGGCCAAGTATCAAGACGCACTGTACGCCTTGGATTGGAGTTGGGGCAAGCTTTATGCCGTTCACCTGAAATCTGATGGATCCGGTTACACTGCCACAAAGGAAGAATTTGTTACCGGGGCACCCCTTCCCATCACTGATGCGATGATTCACCCCGGTGATGGCGCAATGTATTTTACCATTGGTGGACGGCGTGTTCAGTCCGGCCTATACCGTGTCACGTACGTGGGGCAAGAATCTACGACCGCGGTATCCACCAAACCGGCGACCACTACAGCTAGAGAAACACGTCATATGCTCGAATCCTTTCATGGCGAGCCAAATCCGGGCGCGCTGAAAGCGGCGTGGCCCTACCTAGATCACCAAGATCGACTAATTCGCTGGTCGGCTCGCATGGCAGTCGAACATCAACCTACGCAACAGTGGGCCGACAGGGCATTAACAGACCCGAATCCGAACACTCAGGTTGAAGCGTTGCTTGCATTAGCTCGGATGACTGGGATTTGTCCCCAACATCGAACAGATCAGTCACCTCCTGTAAACGAATCAATCGGACGCGAGTTGATCGATGCGCTGCTGGCCGTAAATACCGACAAATTAAAACCTGCCCAACAATTGACTCATTTACGAACATTGCAAATTACGCTCATTCGTTTCGGTCGTCCTGAAGACGCGATTATCGCAAAATTGAATCAAAAACTAGACCCTTTGTTCCCAGCAGACACATTTGAGGAGAACTGGCTGCTGTGCGAAACGTTGGCCTGGCTGGAGTCTTCGACAGTTGCCGCTAAAACGCTTACGCTGATTGAAAACTCTTCAACGCAGGAAGAACAGTTGCAATACGCTCGCTCCCTGAGGATGCTACGTGCGGGCTGGAGCACCGAATTACGCACTCGGTATTTCAGCTGGTTCCTCAAGGCTGCCAATTACCGTGGTGGTGCGAGTTTCGACATATTTCTGAAATTCATCCGTGAGGATGCGGTCGCGTCGCTTGATTCGAAGTCCAAAACCTCGCTTGCGGCGGTGTTAGCTAAGAAACCAGAACGCAAATCCGTCATTGAAAACCTAGGTGAGATATTTGAAGGGCGCGAAAGCCAAGATTGGAATCTCGCTACGCTTTCCGATGCAGCCAAGTCCGATTTAAAAAGTCGAGATTATGAAAACGGTAAACGCATGTTTGCGGCTGCGGCTTGTTATGCCTGTCACCGTTTCAATAATCAAGGCGGGATCACTGGACCCGACCTAACTTCAGCCGGCCGACGGTACTCCGCCCATGACTTACTGGACCAGATTATCAATCCAAGTAAGGTGATCAATGAACAGTTTTCTGCAGTTGTTGTCATTACCGATGCTGGAGTTATTCATACCGGCGTCGTCGTCAATCTCAATGGCGACAGCCTCATGCTCAACACGGATCTAACCAATCCAAATCAGCAGGTCCGATTAAATCGCAATGAGATTGATGAAATCAATATTTCGAAGGTATCACCCATGCCAAAAGGCCTCCTCGCCAAAATGAGTCGTGAAGAAATACTGGATCTTGTGGCCTACGTCATTAGCGCGGGTGATTCTCAACATAAATTATTTAAAGAGTGAGTTATATTGGATGGCACGCGTCTTGTTTTTATCGTTTTGGATACTCGGTCTGTGTAGCGCGAACTCCGTAATAGCCGCCAAACCTAATATCATCCTTATTTTTATCGACGACCTTGGTTGGGCCGATATCGGTTGTTATGGAAACGACTTTGTCGACACTCCTCGGATTGATCAACTAGCTGCCGAGGGTCTCAGATTTACGGATTTCTATGCGGCGGGGGCCGTTTGTTCACCCACTCGCTGCGCCGTTCAGTCCGGTCAAAATCAAGCACGAATCGGAATTACGGCACATATTCCCGGTCATTGGCGACCGTTTGAGCGAGTCATTACACCCCAAACGACCATGGGGTTGCCACTGAATACCGTTACCATCGCCGAAACCTTAAAAGCCAGCGGATATGAGACCGGATACGTAGGGAAATGGCATCTTGGTAATGATCCGTCCTTGCAGCCGGAACACCAGGGCTATGGCCTGTCAGCAGTAATTGCTGGCCCTCATCTACCCGGTCGTTTTCGGGTTTTAGGCGATTATCCCCACAAGCCAAATCCAAATCAGTATCGAACTGATTTTGAGGGTGACATTTGCGTTGACTTCATTCGTGCCAATAAGGATAAGCCATTTTTCCTAATGCTATCACCGTTTGCCGTTCACATACCGCTCGGCGCGATGTCATCCAAAGTCGCTAAATACCAAACAAGGCAAGCTGAGCGGAAACGTCAATTACCTCATCCGGTCTACGCCGCGA
>JABHUV010000315.1 GCA_018658605.1 Planctomycetaceae bacterium
AACGCTAGTTCAGCCCAAGTCAGACGATGCAAGCAAAGTTTGGCGAGGATGTAACCACTTACAAAAGTGTAGTGAACACTTTGAGGGAACATTTAGAGATATTTCAAGAAGAGTAGATTGCACCGTAATTGTAACGGAGTTATGCAGTGGGTCAAACAATAAAGGCGATTTTTTTGAGAAAATTGATAAGGCTGCAAATAAATTTATTCAATGGCTTGAAAGTGAATTGGTCAGTAACCTTCGTTTCCTTAGTCTTAACAAATGCAATTCTAGATTTTGAATTCGCCTTTGCGATCGTCGAGTTGACCTTTGAGGCGGTGTAGAATGTTACTATGTAACTGACTTACACGGCTTTCGCTGAGGTCGAGCGTTGCTCCGATTTCCTTCATCGTCAGTTCTTCAAAATAGTAAAGGATCATGATAAGGCGTTCTGACCGGTTTAGCCCTTTCGTGACGAGACGAACAACGTCATTGCGAGCGAGTCGTTTTTGCGGTGACGCGAACCGTTTGTCTGCGACGATATCCTTTTCCGTCATCGACTTATTACCATCACTGTTGCTCCATTTTTTCTTGTCTAAACTCACTAAATTCAAGCAAGAAGATGTCGCAATCAATTTTTCCATATCTCGCAAGGGCATTTGCATGTGGTTGGCTAGTTCTTGCTCCGTTGGTTGCCTTCCCAAATGTGCTTCGAGCGCATTGGTTGCTTCATAAAGCTTACTAGCCTGAGATCGTACCATGCGAGGCAACCAGTCCATGTGTCTGAGTTCGTCCAGCATCGACCCGCGAACACGCGTTACACAATAGGCTTCAAATTTAATACCGCGAGAAAGATCAAACGCGGTAATGGCATTGATCATCCCAAAGCACCCGGCAGAATATAAATCGTCGATGTCGACTCCATCGGGCAATCGCTTCCACAGTCGTTCCGAGTGAATTTTCACAAGCGGTAAGTAATGTTCGAGCAAAACGTTCCGCAGATCTGGATTCTCAATATTCGCTTTAAAGGATTTCCATGCGGGCAAGATGTCGAGTTCGACCACAGGGCCGCTGCCGTTACGTTGCTGAGGAATCCCATTTTCGTCAATAAAGCTCTCAGGCATATCGACTTGCAATAAGTCTTGAGTTTGTAGACTCGCTGTTTCGGTCTGGCATAAATTAGTCTTGGGCATGTCGTTCCTCCTTGAACGATAGCGTGATGCTCTTAAATTTAGATATAAGTTTGTCTGCTATAAGTGAATGATATCTTAGTTGAAATACAAAAAATAATAATGAATAAGTTTCTACTGGGTAGGTGCTCCAACCGGCACCCGCCGAGCATTATTGTGTTGTGGTTCTGACGCATTTAAGTCGATGCTGTTACGGTCTGTGGCCGCCCGTTTGGCATGTTCGGTGGGCGTCAATTTTGTAATGAACTGGGCCAGTAGCTCTGGATTGACGTCCTCAAAGTTGTCGGTAAGTTCAGGGCCGGTCGTGAGCAAACTGATTGGTAAGTTGGTAGTTTGTAACAATGTAAAGAGATGACCAACGGTTCGTGTTTCATCAAGCTTGGTTAACACAAAAGAGGTAGGGCGAATCGGTATTGGTGATGCAAGTAGGTCTTGCATGTGTTGAGCGTGGCAGGTTGTAGCGCAGACTAGGTGGCTCCGCTGTGGATTGATTAGCGGCAGCATTTTTTCGAACCAGTTGTGTCGCGCTTTGCTCTTGATGCAAATCCCAGGTGTGTCAAATAACACATAATCTTTATGCTGAAACTGCAGTAATGCGTGTTTCAATGATTCGTGATCTGTACAGCTGATACAGTCAATTCCGAGTTGTTGAAGATGAGCTCGCAGCCAGTTTTGTTTGGTCGCTTCACAGGCCAACATGGTCGACAAATCAATTACGGCAACCGTTCGGTCCTGTCGCAATTGTAATTGAGTCGCAAGCTTGGCAATCGTTGTGGATTTTCCGGCTCCGCTTAGTCCGTAAAACAAGATCCTGTCGGTTTTCGTTTTGTCCAGTGACTGTAATCCAGATCCGGATAAGACCGCTGTTGTTTCGATGAGGCGAGACAACGCGTGGTTGATTTCCTGCTTGAGCATTTCGTCGGTCGCAAGTGGATTATTATTTAATGCCAGTTGTAGTAAC
Source organism: Planctomycetaceae bacterium (assembly GCA_018658605.1). Next base: position 2,131 of record JABHUV010000315.1, read on the forward strand.
TCATCGATGGCCGTTGTGTTTAATCCTGCTTGTTGCAGATTGTCGATGATTGCAGCATTGTTTCCGCGGGTGAAATCTTTGCCGATTGGGTCATCACAGCGCGTCGTTGGTGTTTCTGCAGGGGAGAGAACGCTGGGGTGTGTTTGTTGTTCGAGTTGATAAAGCTGTTCGACATACGAGGCGGCGACAACTGCGGGTGTACCCACATCAATTGGCGGCGAGTCTATCTGCGACGAAGGTTTGGCAAATACGCTTAGTGAATGGTCCGTTACCACTGGCAGGGTAAAACTCGATTCAATCGTCGCGGGAGACAAGCGTGACGGAACTTTCACCTCGCGAGATGCCGACACAATGACGTGTGATGGACGTCTAAACCAAGGCAGCAGACCCGAGAAAACAGTTCGGGTTTCAAGAATCGTTGCCTCCGGTCCCAGTGCTTCGCGCACCATTTGCAGTGCTTCTTGAATCGATCGTGCTTTAAAGGTTTGGACTGTCATTGGTTTTAGGTATACCGGCATATTTTGCGTCTAGGACACAAGTTGTTCGTGCAGTGGTGCAGGTTGTGGCATGTGTGAAGTGATTGATAATTCCGGACCTGCGTGAATTTGAAGGTCACTTGGAATTTCCGTGGTTGTTAATATGGGAAGACGTATGCCATGCTGGCCTGCTAGTTGTTGCACCGCAGCGCGAATTGATGGGTTTGTGACAACGGCCACTATTTGTGGATTTAACCGTTCCGCTCGTTTTATTTGCCGAGACAACTGGTGGCTAAATGTTGCTGACACGTCGACATCTAATTCAGTGTGCGTAAATCGCATCGCACGTTCAATAAATAGCTCGGTTTGGGGGCAGAGCGAAATAAACGAGGCGGTTTGGAAATCGGAAAACGAATGACAGATAGCACGTCCAAGTCGAGTACGGATACGTTCGGTTAATATAATTGGGTGGGATTCGTGTGGGGCATGGCGTGCAATCGTTTCAAAAATAGCCGACAACGAACGAATCGATACGTTTTGTGTGAGCAACTGCTGTAAAATTTGTTGCAACTGTGCCATGCTAATTAGTTTGGGGATGACTTCATCGACAATTTGAGGTGTATGGGCATCTAATTGGTTGACTAGTTGGGCCGTGGCCTCATGGTCGAGTAAATCGGCGGCGTGTTGCTGCAATAGATCGTCTAGGTGGATGCCGAGAACGTCAGTCGGCGTGATCGGATGATACCCTAGGTCCACGGCCTGCGGCTTATTCGACGTTGCGATCCACCGGGCGTTGCTGCCGTGCTCAGTTGATTCAGCTTGAACACTTGCTGGAAAATCCGTGCTTAAATCCGACTCGGCGTTTTTATCCTTGGCAACAATCAATAATCGATTCACCGCCAGTTTGCCTCTCGCGATTGGATGTCCGTGTATGCTGATTTCATATTGATTAGCGGCCAAGCTGAGATTGTCTCGTATGCGAATCTCCGGCAGAACCATACCCAATTGGATAGCAAATTGTTGTCGCAACTGATGGATGCGTTGTAGAATTCCGTCGTTACCGTTGCGTTGTGCTAGTGGTAATAGTCGCACACCTAAGCTGAGTAAAACGGGTTCGACTTTAAGTAGTTGGCTAATATCCGCTGGTTCACTGGAAGCCGAGCTTTTTTCGGGTGCCCCTTCATTAGACTTTGCATTGTCTTCCGATGATTTGCGAGACAGTACATAGGCAATTCCTAGGCAGGCAACGGCCATGGAAAGTAACGGTAGTTTTGGCAAACTAGTAAGCGTCAAAATCGCCAAAAACGCAGCTGCAATGACAAGTACGTGTGGTTGGTTAAATAACTGGCTCAACAGTTGATGTGAGAGCTTGTCGGTTTGGCTGGTGCGAGTGACCAGGACTGCTGTAGCCAATGAAATTAATAGTGCTGGAACTTGGCTCACTAAACCGTCGCCGATCGTTAAGTAAGTGAAAACTTCGGCCGCTTCGTGGGTCGGCATACCCGCTTTAAACACCCCATATGCGAGACCGACAATGATGTTGATGCCCGTAATAATAATAGCTGCGATAGCATCTCCCCTAACGAATTTGCTGGCCCCGTCCATCGCTCCGTAGAAATCCGATTGGGCAGTCAGGTCGTGGCGTTGTTGCTGAGCCTCTTTTGCAGTAATGAGTCCGGCATTTAGGTCCGAATTGATCGCTTGTTGTCGCCCTAGCATGCCGTCTAGAGTAAAACGTGCCGCCACTTCACTGACTCGAGTGGCACCTTTGGTTAGGACAACAAATTGTATAACAATCAAAATCGCAAATATGACCATTCCCACGATCAAATCATTGCCGGCTACAAATTCGCCAAATGCACTGATCACATGCCCAGCCGCTTGCGTTCCTTCAGTCGCTCCGCCCGTTAGAATTAATCGTGTCGAAGCGACATTGAGAACGAGCCTACCGAGGGTAGCTGACAGCAGGATTGCAGGAAACACACTTAGTTCAAGTGAAGTTTTAATATTCAACGTGGTTAGCAGGATGATGACGGCAAACGTGATATTACACGCTAGAAAGACGTCAAGCAACCAAGTTGGTACTGGGATGAGCAGCACCAAAATGGAGGCAATGATACCTACTGGAATAATTATGTCTTGCCAACGAATCCGTTGCATTATTTGTATACCACATCAACGATCACTTGGAGCCCCACAACCGCGCATACTACTGTATAAGTAAGAACTGTTTGGTTTTGGGCGAAATTGAGGTGCAAGAGTACGTAATACGCAGCGTTTTCGCAATATCAGAATAGAGGCTGCTAATTGCTAGGAATGGGTACTGGTGGCAAGAGTTTACTCTTCTTGGTAGCCGTATTTTTCCAACAGTGGCAAGCAGCGCTCGGTAATTAGCTTGTGAATATCGTCATCGAGCTGGTGTTTGTTGGTTTTATAGTCTTTTTGAGTTTCTAGATACTCTGCTAAGGGTTTACCAATCCGCGACTGGAAATCACCGAGTTGCAATTCACCATAAATAGTTCGGACTAATTGCTCGGGGTCCTGCACGAGTTCCTCATATCGAACGTCGATAATGCAATCTTGCTCGACCTCTAATCGTTGTCGTTCAAATCCCTGGTAGAGCGTTTCCATAGTGCTCGCGATGTATTCATGTAGCCAAGATAAATCATAACGAGGTTTGTTGAAGCCTTGAATGTAATCGAGTGACTGCCAGAGGCGGACAGTAGAGGGAAAGAGGCTGTAGGGACTGCGCGTGATGTGGATGAATCTTGCCCCAGGGAAAGTATCGGCGAGGTATTTGATTCTTCCTAAGTGTGGCGGTGACTTAAGCACGACTGGCTTACCCGGAGACTGGTAGCTGACCAATTTGACGAAATATCGCAGGTTGTCTTGCCATGCTGTAACCTCGTCCGTGGAGAGGTTTTCGAGCGTAAGATAGTCATCGTCGACCAGTGGCCCGTTTGGGAAAGCCATACGCAAATAGGGTGAATGGTGGCCCATATTGAAGATAGCAAATTCGTCCTCCTGAGGCTTGGAAAAACTTGTGGCGACATTGTCTTGTGGGCGTTTGTCGGGGATCAGGTATTTATCAAATTTCAAAAAGAAACGACCGGTGATCAAACATTGATTTGGCAAAAAACATTGCAAGGTACTTGGGTATGTAAATTGTTGGTCCAGCGACATGAGATCATGCAGAAAAGTCGTCCCACTTCTCCAGTGCCCCACGATAAAAATTGGCGGTTCAATCAACTCGTGGGCATTGATCTTTGAACGGTAGAAGATGTTTTGCAGCCGCGCCATGCAGCTATTGAAAGCCGAAAAATATGAAATTGTAAACGCCGGAAACCAACGCGATGGATGTACCGCAAACCGATTCTTTGCAAGGAGTTTAACGTAGTCACCAAAACGCAACCCGTGCCAGAACCGTGGTGCGGTTATTGGGTAAGAATGGTAACTTGGCTTTTTATTTTTGGAAGATTTGCTCATGTTGGACTTGGCGATTGCAGCAGTTTGGCGACAGGTTCATATAGTTCTACTGGAAGTAATTGCTTGTTGATAGTTAATCGAGCGAGTTGTGCGGCAAGTTGACTGTCGTGGTATGCCGTAATATTGTGTTGCCGCGATTGTTGAATCATATCGGTTGAATTTCTGCCACTAATGACCTTTATCACTCGGGGTAGATCCATTTTTGTAGGATTGTATTGCAACGCAACAGTTGCCCCGTTGGGGCTGTAAATAATAAAGTCGATTTCCCGCCATTCGCGGTTGGATAATACGGCTGTCATTGCCGGATGGGGAGCTTCTGTAGGAATTCCCTGTGGCTGCCGTTGCGTCCCATCATAACCACGCTGCCCCTGTTGTTCGCGTTGTTCTTCTTTAAGTTCCTCGGGTGTCATTCGCAGCGATTGGTTCCATTTCCAACGTTGCCAAACGAAGTCGATACTAGCGATTGCCATCAAGGCGATCGCAACTCGCAACACGGCGTTGGACAGGACCTGTAGACCGCCCTGCTCGACTCCTGATGCGTTATCGAATGATAATTGTGCTAGCTCTGCACGTTGAGTCCATAATGTCACCATCACAACAGCGAGTATCATCGCTGCCCGACATCCGCTGCCTAGACATTCAACCCATCGCGATCCGTGTGTTACCTGTCGCCACCAATGTTGAGGCGACATCCGCGTGGTATTTAGTTTGATTTTACTAGGCACCCAGATGAAGCCGGTTTGCAGTACACTTGCAAGGAAAGATATTGACATCAAACCGATGGCCAGAGGCGCCGTTTGTTTCAGCATTCGAAACCCTGTTGTGCTGACAAGTTCGGTCAAAGTCGATGAATCGGTTTGATTTGTTGAACCTACTCGGCTAAACAACCCTGGGCCAAATTGTAAAAGGTCTGTCCAGTTGCTTTTGATTGAGTCGATGGCCGACGAGGAGTTATTGGCTAGCAGCAAGGCAACGCTGAGCAAGATGACCGCTGCGACGAGCGAACGACTTTTCGGACAGTTACCTTGTTGCCATGCTCGCTGACGTTTTAGCGGCGTAGCGGGAATTGTCCTAGTGTCACGATCTGATAATTCGGACATGGTTGCTACAGCACTCCCAGTGTTGTCAGAGCTGCTTGGATTTCAATTTGCATGGCTAACATGGCGCTGCCAAGAGTCAGCATGACGGCGCCGAGCAGTACGAATGTATTGAGTGGTATTCCGATGACAAAGTGATTCAATGCTGGGCTTTGCCGACTTATCCACCCCAATGCTAAGTTCACAGTGAGCATGATGATCATAACGGGCAGCACGATACGGAGCGCCAGGGTGAAACTCCAAGTTGCCATGACTGCCGCTCTATCAAACCAGAGGTGCGGTTCTTGAGTGACTGACAATTCCCCGACACCGAGCCATTGGTAGCTGTCCAGGAGAGCGGTGATTAACATCCGCTGCATCCCAGAGGTCAACAACACGGCAACGGTAATCAGACTGACAAGCATGCCAATGGATGTATTACCTATTTGGGATTGTGTTGTGGTTTTAAGTGGTACGCCTGACGTCATTCCCAGCCATTGTCCCGCTATGAGCATAGATTCTACGACGAACAGAATTGCTGTTCCGAGCGACAATCCGGTGATGCTTTCTGAGATTAGCAAGTTTATGGGGGGCATGCTGTTAGTCACACTAACGGATTTGGCATTGGAGGAATCCAGAAAAGGGGCGAACAGTTCGGAGTCATGCTGGATGGGAGTCACTAGTGCTGTGAGTAGAAAGGCGAGTGCGATTTTTGTTTTCCAGCTCCACTGCATCCGTCCGAGAGGCAATAGCAAAACGATTGGAACCATGCGACAAGCAACGATTAGGCCAGTCGCGAGTGGGATTGTTTCGCCGAATTCAAGAAGTTCCGGTGGTAGCAGTTCTTGCAAATTATACATATCCGTCATCAGTTGCTATCCTCCAAAAATCATCTGGGGGATGCTGGTGAATAGCTGTGCTGAGTACTCAGTAAGCTTCTCGAAAATCCACGGCAAGCAAATACACATTACGATTAGAATTGCGGTCAGTTTTGGAATATAGCTGAGCGTGTGATCTTGGATCTGAGTCATGGCTTGCAATATACCCACAAGGAGCCCCACGAGGATGGCAATTATGAGGATGGGCGCAGCGATCAATAATGCGTGCATAAACGCTTGTTGACCAAGTTCTACCGCTTGCTCAGACTGCATTTTGTATTTCCTTATCGTACGTGAATATCGCGGTGTTCATTTCTCTCTTAAAAATCAAGATGCTAGCCAAAACTCTCTAAGAGCATACCAATGATGAGGTGCCAACCATCAACGAGGACGAACAGCATGATTTTAAATGGGAGTGAAATTGTAGTTGGAGGTAACATCATCATGCCCATCGCATTGGTCACGCTACTGATAACGATATCCAGGACCAGAAATGGCAAGAAAATAATAAACCCGATAAGAAAAGCGGTTTTTAGTTCGCTAACCATGAAAGCTGGTAACAACGCTTGCAGGGGGATATCGTGATAGCTTAGCGCGGTTGTGGTGATTCCGTTTTTCTCATGCGCTGCGAAGTAGGACGGTTCGTCGTCGGCTTGTGATTTGCGCACGTTTTCAGGTAGATGATCGTAAAACAACCAAACGTCTTCGCTGTTGCCAGCCTTGTCGATTTGTCTTCCCATGAAGTTTACCAAGGAACTGCGAGCGACTTCCCAAGCATGTTCGCCAGAAATTTTCTGATCGCTATAGGGGGTAATCGCTTCTTCGTAGATAACCGTCCAAGTGGGCATCATTATTAAAGCGCTCATGAACAAAGCCAGCGCGCCCATCACTTGGTTGCTGGGGTTTTGCTGCGTCCCTAGAGCTTGCCGCAGGAGACCAAGCACTACGGATATTCGCAGGAATGAAGTTGTCATCAGCAGTACCGCTGGTGCAACACTAAGCACGGTCACCATCAGGAAAAGCTTTAAACTGCTGAGGGCCTGTTCGGGCGAACTGAGTTGCTGTGCGAGAACGTTAGGATTAGATTGGGCGGTGGGAGCACCCGTTGCGTTTGGCAGCGCGCTGTGACCGGCCGTCTCGAAATGATTAGCATTTTCGCGAGGGCCGTTGCTTTCGGCTGCTGCGACAGGCTGCGCATGTGTTGCTGACAGCGGTAGCATTGTCAGGCACAGTAGTAATCCGGTTAGCTCACTGGCAATCTGGATTCGCCGCGAACGAGTGGTTCGCTGCAATAGTGTTAGTTCAAGATTTCCTGATTGGTTAGGCATTAGTTTTGCTTGACGTTTATTGGCGTTGGACAGTTCTTTACGCACTGAACATTTCGTTGGGGTTCTGTTCGTATTGCGCGAATATTCGCTTAAAGGTGCTCTGGGGAAGTTTGCTTGATTCACCAGATTGTGAGCTTGTTTTAAGCAACTGTGTAACTTCCACCGGATCATTAATTTCCGACAAGCAGGTAACACCGCTGTCGCTAGCAGAGATCAATAGAATTCGTTGCCCAAGGCGGATTAAGTGCAGACAGTGGATTTTGTTGATTTGTTTTTGTCCGAGTAGTTCCAGCGTTTGCTTCGACATCACGGTTTTGGATGGGCCTTGAATTTTTTTGGTGATCCACAGCAGTACCATGAAGGCACCTAGGACAACGGCTAAGGCGCCCACCATGCGAGTAGCGGATTCGCTAAAATTGGGAATTGAGAGTTTGCTAATTGCCGAAGTAGCAGCAGGCGACGATGTAGATTCGGTCACTCGCGGTTGCAAGGGCAATCGCGGGAATGGCAGTCGCTGTGAGGATTGCAGTTCGAGCACACTAGTTTCTGCCGCTGTTTGCTGCGGTTTTACTTGAGCTGTGCAAATACTGTTTGTGACCACTAAGGCCAAAATAGTCCATATACAGGACAGGAAATGTTTGTCGAGCAGGGTCGAGTTGGTAAGTGGAGAGTGTGCTTGTTGTCTAGGCGACATTTTGTGACCTTGATGACTTATCCCAGAGTCGGGGGTTATTTGCCTGAAGGTGAAATGGATTCGTGGCTAGTAGAGGTGATTTTGAGGACATACTCACCCTTGCTGATGGTTAATTCAGCGGTGGCAATAATGCGACTGCCACGGTAAATGACGACAGGTTGTTCAAGTCGCTCGGACGATAACAAGACGTCACCAGGGGAGAGTCCTGCGAGCGTTTCTTGAGTGACATCCAGATGGCAGAATTCAGCCCGCAACATATTTGAGTGCACGTGTGTTGGGGTATGTTGTGCAGGTGTGGAATTTTGACTGGGTCCAGACAGTTTCGGGTATGGAATGGCTTTTTGAGTTGCGCTCGGTTCTTGCTGCTGTTGCAGCATTTGGGTGAGTTGCGAGCATTTATCGAGCGTCTCGATGATCGGCACAGACTCCGTTGGAGTTGCGGGTGTATCTGCTTCCGGTTTGTTTGAATCCGCGGCAGAATCCGGATTGTTTGGTTCAGTTGTCATTATGGTCGCCCGTGAAAACAGACAGAGTGTGGTATTGCACAAATAGTGCGTGCAAATAGGGCTAACTTGTCGCTAAAAATCGCGTTTCATGCAATGCCAATTTTATGCCAGTTGGAACAAATGTCGGTTTGCATATCCCATATTTTGCTTGTGATTTGATCGCGAACGGGCGTTAACTGTCGCCAAAGCACCAGTACGCAAACGTAGGGGGTTGCATTTGCCGGCAAGTCGTTGAAAATGTCCACTAAGCTGCAGCAATGCGGAGTAACAAACCAACACAATGAATTAGCAATAGGGATGGCAACATGGGACGCGCAAAAATTACAATCATCGGTGCGGGAAACGTTGGCGCAACGACAGCACATTGGTGTGCAGCAGCTGAACTAGGAGATATCGTACTGCTGGATATCCCACAGGCTGGTGACATGCCTAAGGGCAAAGCTCTTGATCTCATGGAAGCCTCACCTGTCATGGGTTTTGATTGCAATATTCTGGGCACAAGCGATTATGGGGACACCACCGACAGCGACGTTGTTGTGATCACCGCAGGTATTCCTCGCAAGCCAGGCATGAGTCGCGACGATTTACTGGCAACCAACTCTAAAATCATGACCGCCGTAACTGAACAAATTAAAGAAACGAGCCCCAACGCGGTCATTATCGTTGTCAGCAATCCATTGGATGCTATGGTTCAACGATGCTTACAGGTGTCTGGCTTTCCGTCAAACCGAGTCCTAGGCCAAGCGGGCGTATTGGATACCGCTCGATATCGCACATTCTTAGCGATGGAATTAGGCGTCAGTGTTGAAGATATTTCAGCTTTGTTGATGGGTGGCCACGGCGATACGATGGTTCCGTTGCCAAGTTGCACGTCGGTGGGTGGTATTCCGATCACTCAATTACTTGATAGCGATCGCTTGGATGAAATTGTCGACCGCGCGCGTAAAGGTGGCGCTGAAATTGTCGGTTTGCTAAAAACCGGCAGCGCCTATTACGCTCCCGCCGCAGCTTGTACTCAGATGGTGGAAGCCATCGTCAAAGACAAGAAACGGGTTCTCCCTTGTGCTGCCTATTGTGATTCTGAGTACGGCGTTGGTGGATATTACGTAGGCGTGCCGATTGTTTTAGGAGCAGGCGGTGTCGAGCGTATTATCGAGTTGGAATTAACCGAGCAAGAAACGACGGACTTCCAGAGCAGCGTTGACGCCGTGAAAGAACTCGTAGCAGTGATGGCTGGCCTCTAGCGTAGGACCATGAAATATAGGAACGAAACACCTCCCCTACGCAAGGTAAACATTCGATGAGGTAGGTTATCGGCATTGACAGACATTGATTAATTCCTTAAAAGTCCGGCGCAAATATAGTTCGTTTGCCATTTAAGGGAATGTAAAACGCCATGTCTGAAAACCTGCGGTTCTTTACCAGTCGGAAACATCCGGCCTGGGCTCCTATAGATATTGCTGAAGTTGTGCAAGAGTCATTGAATCGAGTGCGAGAATATCAAGCACGCCGCCATGTACATGTTCATTGCGACCCATTAACGAGTGCGTTTGCCTACGGTGATCAGGAATGGATCACGATGGCAGTTACCAATCTTCTGGAAAATGCTATCGAACACACACCTAGCGAATCCCATTATCGAGTAACCGTGGATATGGATAGCCGCAAAATTAGAGTTCTTGTTGAGGATCAAGGTCCGGGCATTACGCCGGGCTCAGAGTATCAGATATTCAAGCCGTTTTATACAACGCAACCAGGTGCTACAGGGCTGGGCCTTGCCAATGTCCGCCGTGTTATCGAAATACATGGTGGCGGCATCCAAGTCACCAACATGGAGCATGGCGGCGCACTTTTTATATTAAAACTACCGCGCATTCAGGCACAACAAGCGGCCTAAACCCGATTTAGAACCAATCAAAAAACCAGAGATGAAACGGCCACTTCCGACCTAATATGCAACCATTTTCAAACATCAGCAGTACGATTCTTACGGCATTGCGTGAGTTGAAAAACTCGACGCGGATAGCCCTTGTGGTGTGCCTATCGATTTTGGGAGTTTCGATTGTGACCTTGGTGGGCAGTGGTGAACGAGAGATGGAACGTCTGTTTGCAGGACGGGAGTTATCGGCGAGTGAAATATCAAAAATAACTCAGTCCTTTTCGGTGGCGAAGCTAGATAAGTGGGAAACGCTAGGCCAGCAAATTCAAATTCCACGGGTTGAGCGGGCGAAGTATCTGGCGGCACTCGAGGGCAAATTTGATTTAGACACCCGTAATACCGACGTAGACCAAGTGCTGCAACAAACGAGCATATTAGACACACCGAGTTTGCGAGATTTGCGATTGCGAAATGCAAAGGAAAAAGATCTCGCCATGATGGTAATGCAAATGCCGGATATTGATGTAGCTCGAGTGAACATCGATACCAAGCAAGAACGAGGTTTATCAGGACAAATGAAAATGGTTGCTCTCGCAGCAATCAAAGCTGCAAATGGCGAAGACTTGACGATGCAAAAGGCGGAATCGATTCGAGATGTTATCGCCGCTCGTTACGCCGGCTTGCAACGCAACGAGGTTGTGGTCATTGATTTAAACAGTGGTCAAACCTTTGGCTCGTCAACCTCTCCGCTGCAATCCACTGATCGCCAACGTGCGATGCGTGACTATGAGAAGTGGTGGAAAAATCGCGTTGAAAATCTACTTGTTGATATTCCAAATAAACGTATTGAAGTAAGTTTGCAAATCATATCGCCTAACACTTTCACCGACAATTCGGCTGTACTTGGCCAATCGACAGATCGAGTTCGAGCGAGTATTTCTGTTGGGATTCCGCATTCTTATATTCAACAAGTCGCCAAAGCAAATGGCGGGGATTCTGGAAATTTAAATGGACCGGAATACCAGAAATTTGTCGCGCAATTGGAGACACAAATATTGCAGAGCGTAACAACATTGGTGCAAGGCGTTGTTCCGATCGTCCCTCAGGCTACGCTCGACCCGCCGCAAATCAACGTTGCTACGATTGTTGACTTGGTAAATACTGAATCCGTGGTGAGTTCCTCCGACCCATCGATGACAAGTCTAACAAGCCATTGGCGAGAGGCAGTGATGGGGCTAGTCATAGTGATCACATCTTTGACGTTTGTACGGCACTTGCGTCATCCCTCGAACATTCCCAGTCCCCTACCATCACCGAGTGATGATATCGAAAAATTTTCTGCGGCAGAGCTAATATTGGATGGATCAACTGCAGCGGAATTAGAGGCTTCTGTTGACAGGGCAGCGAGACCGAGATTTGCGGATGCGAGCAGGCAATTCCAAGTCTATCCAATTGGGGTGTATGATTGTCGAGAAACTCAGGAGGCGTCCTCTTTAGTGCGGCAGTCCGTAGATGAAGTAGACGCCGAGCCTAGTTTAACTAATGAGTTAGATAAATTGCTAAGTGATTCACCTGCCGATGCGGCTGATATTTTACGACAGTGGGTAAGTAGTACAAATGATGGATCATGACACATTACGACGAGCGGCAGTTTTAGTTGCAAGTCTCAAGCCTGGCCAAGCGGATGAGTTGGTTGCTCAATTATCGTCGCGCGATGCGAAACGACTACAGGCCTGTGTCGCCAATCTTTCGGCCGAAGACTTAGCTGCGTCAGACGATGTGATTGAAGATTTTCTCGATCATCATCAGGAACCCACCAAAGCACATTCTACGGAAACGCTGGCAACGCAAAAAACGGAACAACAGTCGTCGTCGGCCTCAGTATTTAATGTGGCATCGGATTTTGGATTTTTAGACCAAGTGTCACCTACTTTGGTTGCAGATTTTTTGTCGAGTGTCCATAGTCAAATTGGAGCTGCCATTTTATCAGCGTTGCCTTCTAGATTTGCGGGCGTAATCTTGTCCTATTTTGATTCGCAAAAACAGCAGGACGTTTTAGATAGAATTGCTGCTTCTGGTGCATGTGCCGCAGAATCGTTGGAGTTCGCCGTGTTGCTACTGCAAGATCGGCTGCTGCAGATTGACACCAATGGTCAAGGACATAGCCCACGACCTGACACTAAAGCCCAAGAGATTCGGGCCGCCGCGGAAAGTAGTTTCCGCAATCGAACGATTTCGACACTGGATACACCCGGAACAGAGCTGGGGCATTTAGGGGTTGGCCAGCGCGTTGATCGGTCAATTATCGAAGAATCTAAGCAACCAATCACTTTGCGTTTTGAGGATCTGATCTTGCTTGACGATCGCTCCTTGGCTCAAGTATTCCACGTCGTTGACTCGCAAGTCATGTTGTTTGCACTCGCTGGCGCGACAGTGGATTTCATTAAGCGGGTGTCAGGGCCGTTGACTAGTTCACAAAAAGAACGATTCAATGAACAAATTCAGTCCCTTGGTCCAATTTCACTCAGCGAGATAGAACAAGCTCAGCAGAATGTTGCGGAAACAGCAACACACCTTGCTAATGCTGGGCAGATTACGATTACAGGCCAGCAACCTTTTTTGGCTGCGGCCTAGCGTATTGTGCCCCTGACTTCCGAGCTTTACTCGTGGGTACTAATGTCCGTAAGTTCGTTGAGGTCGTCGAGACGGTGCCTTGTTTGAGCGGTTCGTTTTTTGGCTTGGCGGTCTGCCTTGCCAACTCGGATTAGAAAAAAAGTGATAACTAACAGCGCACCGATAAAGGCAATTGCAACATAGATTCCGTGACGGGAATGATCTGCGACTGGCTTCGAATGAATGCGAATGGCACTCCCGATAATCAGCGGACTAAGCTGTTCACGTTCAGGACCGTCCCGCATGGTAAGCGCTGACTGATAGGACCAGAGTTTGAAAAAGATCCCTTGAACCGTCACTTTTTCACGTAGTAGTTTGCGTTCGTCAATACCTTGCCGTAATTCGTTCATCGCCTGTTGTAATTCGGGGGGTAGATGATTTACGCAGACTTGTAGAGGAAAACGATTTTGAAAGATAATACCATTTTGGTCGGCATCAGTAGTTTTCACTCGAATACGGTGTTTGCCAATCGGTATGGAGAGGTCGAGTTGCCAATAATGGTCACTACCGAAGCGTTGTTGCATTTTCGAGTTGACGATGGCAATTCGGCTAATTTGTCGTACGTCGCCATGGATTGTCACGAATTGTCCTTGCAGAGTGTGAGTGTCATTGAAGTAATCCACAATTTTGGGAGTCGGAGGTGGTGATTGTCGATGAACTTGCTGGATCGAATCCAGTGCGGACGACGGTTGAAAAATTTTAAGAATTTGATAGAAGGCCTCGCGGTCGTTATGACCGAGTGCCAATTTGTTGGTGCGACGAATTTCATCAAGCAAACCCGAATCAAAACCATGTTGGCTCAGCAACACCATCGAGCTATGGACATGCTGTTCTGTGGAAACATTGCTCGGTAGCCATTTAACCCGCGAAGCGGCCATAATTAATTCGAGTTGTTCATTTTCAACGGTTGTTTTTAATAGTAATCCGTCGACAAGAATTGGTTCGTCAATTTCAAAGGGTACTTGCTGATCTATTTGTGGTGCTGGGGGGTCTTTGGTAGCAGCGACCACGACTGCCGCGGGCCGTTTCCACGAATCTGGAAACCAAGCAATGGGTAGTTTCCGAGTAGCGATTCGGATCGGTATATCGCTGTCGGTAGCTTTGATGGTGACCCAGAAGAATGAATTAAATCCAATAAGTCGAGCTGCTTCGGGGATAATATATTGCCGTTTCACACTTGTTGCCCGTCCCCGAATCGTAAAAAACTTGATGCGGTGGCGATCAATGTCGCTTGCCAATATATCAAGCGAGATAGCAGAGTCTGCGTTGGTAGTCGGTTTTGTCAATCGTTGAATATCGCTCTCACTAATTTTGGGGAATACAGCAAGCAGCTTACCAATCGTATCGACATCTTTTCCAACTACTGGGTCAAGGTCAATTAAAAAACGAAGTTCACTGGGTCCGATTCCGGAGATCTCTAAGATCTGTTCAGCCGTAGTGCTGTGGGCAATAGAAAATGGAAGCTGGTGGTCACTAATGCTATTTTGATTCCATGGCAGAGATTCGTCTGCGTGAAGCGCGCAATTGTCGCGAGCAAAAAAAATCCCGAAAATTGCGATAGCGTAAAGCACCACTTGCATGTGCGATTGCAATGCTGAACAGTGAGATTGGATGTTATTAACGGACATGAATGGGGTGTGAGTACGAGTCGTTGGAAAAAGGCAGAATTATTAGTCAGATGAGTTTTGGTCTGCGAGTTGCTGGAGGGCTTCGCGAGTCGGAGGTGCTACTTCATCATCACTTAGTCCGGCTAAATGTTGTGATATATCTGTCTGGGATGTATTTGTAGCAGTTTGGCCTTTCCAGCGGCTCATCAAGTATACGCCGCCGGTGAAGCCAACAGCGAGGATGAGGGGAATCGCAAATATTGCCCAAACGGGTAGCTGAGACGCCGGTTTTGCAGTAGTCGTTGCCACCATTCTTTCATGAGGTAACCATTGGAAAGAATTGGCGAGCATTAATGGTGAGGAGAACATTTGTCCTTGCGGTCCGGCGTGTGCCCAAGATTTAAAGAAATACCCAGTTACTTGAACCACGTCATTCATGTCAGCGGTGCTGCGGTCGATATCTTTGTCTGGTAACGACGGAAAACCCCTAGGCGGTTGCAGACAGTACACGATTAAGGGAGTGGTGCCTCCGCCACTGGGTCGGATTACAAGTACATAGTATTGTCGGATGGCGAGTTGGTTTGTGGGTGCTTGGACACGATACGCTTTACGGACTTC
Source organism: Planctomycetaceae bacterium (assembly GCA_018658605.1). The sequence goes on from JABHUV010000315.1 coordinate 17,352, forward strand.
ACCACGCATTGAAATTAGTGTGCCGCGAAAAGTATCTTGCTGTTTTGAGAGTTCAAGAATGTTGGGCGTGACTAGGACACTCGCTTGCAAGCGGTCAGTGGTGGCAGTGCGTAGTGTTTCGAGCATTCGGAACCACGCTAAGTTGTCGCTATTGCGAAACACTGTGTGGTCGTCGATTCGAGAGAGTCCAATTTGATCGAGGAGATGTTGAATGAATTGATATTCGGTTTGATTTGCCGTTCGGACTTGCTCGTCGGGAGTTGTTTCAAGGATATCGAGAAATGCTTTGCGTAGCGATTGTGTCCACCGCGTTCGCAATTGACTAAGTACGGCCTGCGCGCGAGTTTTCTGTTCCGGTGTAAGTGCTGTTGTTGTCGAGTGAATCGAGAGCATGAGTTGTTGTTCGTATTTTTGGTACAACAAATCTATTTTTTGGTAGAGTTCCCACCAGCGGGTTTGTTGTTGGTCATTGCCATGCTCCCCGTTGCGTGCTCGGTGCAGAGTGTCCACTAATGTATGTTGTTCAGCCGGTGTTAATTTTTTTAGGATGGCAATCCACAGAGTGCGATGGGTTGATTGTAAGTCTCTGGCGGCTTGGCTAGCTGTCGCTGGTAATGGACTGCCAAATCTTGCAAGTTGTGGATCAAACAAGGGGTTGACACTGTTATCTGATGATGTGTTGGTCGATGAATTCGCGTCGACTGCCGCATTATCGTCAAAAAACCGAAACAAATCGGGATCGCGTACTTTATCCATCATAACGACGACGGTCATCAGCAATGCGACGAGGGCTAACAGCTTGTATTGAACTTTTCGAGAAAAATAGTTTGGTGGTGGACGTCGTTTACCAGTTGCTTGACCAGTCGGCATGTTTTTCCCAACGGCTTGATCTTCGGCTCGAATTGATTTGCTATTTCTAAAATGCACGCTCGATGTCTCTCCAAAATGTCCTCTTTTGGCCGTATTCTTTTAGTTTACCAACAAGAGTTAAGGTTGAGCCTTTAATTATTGTGAATCATTGATCGTCGATCAATGTTTGTATGGCCTAGCAGCGAAGTGAAAATGGCTGTGGATGGGTTAGGTTATGGCTTAAGCCTACCCATTGTAACACACGGGGAATTTCCACTGAGAGATTAGTTGTTCCAAGGACAGTTGTCGCCGATTAGTGGGTTTGGGAAGGGCTTTTTCATGGTAGTGGATACTTGCTTCGGAGTAGCTTAACTTATAGGCTATAGCATAGCGATGGTCGTTGTTAAATAGAATTTATTTTACAACACTGGGAACTTTGGTCATTGTTAAGTGAACAGGAAGTAAAATAGATCATCATCATAATTCCTATTATGAAAGCTGTAGAAGTTTCGCAGGTTTCAAGGATTGTGAAGGTACTTTTTCGACTGTAGTGCGTTATAATTGTCGTGACGTACTCTCGCATTGTTGGTCTTTTTAGTTTCGCAACTTGCATTTCTTCTCAAACGGTAAATAAAAGAACATTAATGATCTGTTGCAGGACTCAATTACTACTAACGTGTCGAGCATTACCCACGCGATTTGCAATACTTGCTGTATTCCTCCTAGGCGTGACCATACTGGGTCGTGAGGCGGTACAGGCAGAGGAACCCGCGAGCGCGTTTTTGGGATCGCTACGGGAACTGAAGTATTATGATTTAGCTGAGCACTACTTGGATCAACAAGTTGAGAAGGATTTACTTTCGCTGGAGTTTCGTGCCAAGCTAAACTATGAGCGCGCCCTTGTTCTCATTCAAAGTGCGCGGCTAATTGGCAATGGGGACGAGCGAGATAAGCAATTTAAAGTGGCTCAAGATTTACTTGAGAATTTTGCCAAGGAGTCTCAAAATGCTGATTTAAAAATCCTCGCGAGCAACGAGTTAGGCAACCTGTTATTTCAGCGAGCCAATCTTATTTTGTTCGAAGCGAGTCAAGACGAGAACAAGACGGATCGCGGTGACATGTTAGGTCAAGCTCGATTGCTGTTGCAAGAAGCTCGTGAAATCTACGTGGCAGGTCGAGCGCAATTGAAAAAGGAATTAGAAGCGATACCGACAATTTTGGATCCCAAAAAACAACAACAAATTGAACGGCGGAAATTGCTGTATGGCAATTACTTGCAGGTGATGATTACTGCCACAAAATTGCTTGAGGAAATTGGTAAGACGTACGATCCGGGCACCGCTGAACACACGGAAGCATTTGAAAAAGCGTTGCCTGAATATGCTGAAATAGCGACGAAGTATCGTAGCAAAGGTGCTGGGTTATTGGCATTGGTTGCCCAGGGACGATGCTATTTAGCGATTGACGACACTAAGCAAGCAATGAGTTATTTCAAACAGGTGGTAGACCAACGCGAAACACCGGGCTTTAGAAATATTGTTACGCTAGCAATGCCACTGTATCTTGAAGCCCTATCGCATGAATCGGTAAACCAGATTGAACAGGCATTGGTGATTGGCGTCGAGTGGAACGCAGACATTCGCCCCAATGAAACATATAGCGCTGAATGGCATGCATTCCAACTAGAGCTTGCACGGACCTATATTAAAAAAGCTCAGGCCTTGGAAAAGAACCCCCCCGAGGGCCGTGAAGATCGCAAGGCATATGTAGCAGCTCGTAAACTGGCACAAGAAGTTCTCAAATATCCAGGACAGTATAAAAGTGTCGCGCGTGATCTCATCGCGTCGCTGCCGGACTTACCAGGTGGTATTGATGAAGAAGAAAAAGATCCAAAGACATTCAACGAAGCTTTGGCACTGGGCAAGGAATACATGGAGGCGGCTCAGACGATGGAATTTACCATTAAGAGTTTGCCAGCAACAATTAAGGCCGAGACCGATGAGGCTAATAAGAATGTTTTAGAGGCTCAATTGCGTGAAGCGCGGGAAAATTACAAATCAACACAAGCTGCAGCTGTGGCAAATTATGAAAAGGCATTAACGTTTACCGATGCTAACACGTTAGTGGAACAACTGCAGGAAGTCTATTACTATTTGACATTCATCAATTACAGCCGCGGACAATATTTTGAAGCCGCGGTTTTGGGCGAATACTTGGCGCGTCGATATCCCGGCACCAACGCCGCACGGCCTTGTGCAAAAATTGCCTTGAATTGTTACCAATTGCTTTATAACCAAGCATCATCAGACGATCGCGAATTTGAAGTCTTGCGATTAATTGATATCGCTGAATATACGATCAAGAATTGGGAAACTAGTGATGAAGCGATCGATGCTCGACGAAGACTTGTGCCCTACATGATCGAAGCTGGTCGCTTTGATGATGCCCGTACCTTTACGCTGGATATTCCGGAAGGAACTACGGAGCGATTGGAATCTGAATTGCGTTTGGGCCGAGCGATATGGCTACGGTATCGTCAAAGAACGGCGGAGGAAAAAAAATTAAAAGAGAATCAATCCAATCCAGCGCGACTTGCTGAGTTGGCAATAGAGATTCCACAGTTATTGACAGATGCTGCTGAAATGTTAACTGCGGGCGTAGACCATCTAGCGGCCAGTGCAAAAACTGCTCGAATTACTTCTAGTACCGTAAACGGTTTATTGTCGGCTTGTCAGTATTATATTCAAGTGAGTGAGGCAGCCAAAGCAGTCACTCATCTAGAAGCCGATGATTATGGTTTGCTGACGTTGATTCGAAATAACAACCCCGCAGCCAGTAGTTCCTCGTTAGCTGAACAAGGTTTTCGCATTGCCCTAAGTGGCCATATCGCCTTGCTTGGCTCGGGTGAGGACGCTCAAGCACACATTGACGCTGCTAAAGCACTCATGTCTGAGCTAAACAAGCTTGTTGGTGAAACACCGGATGGACAAAAACGTTTGCTGAGCATTTATTTTACTTTGGCTCGAGAATTGGAATCTCAATTAGACGCGGCTAGTGATGATGCTGAGCGACAGGTGCTTGCTAATGGCTTCGAAACTTTCCTCAATGAAGTCAGCAGGAC
>JABHUV010000118.1 GCA_018658605.1 Planctomycetaceae bacterium
CTTGCCTGCAAAAGCGGTCACGTATCCAGCTCGCCGTAATAAATTTGGATAGGATTGCTGCCAAAATTCTTCGGCTAGCGGGCCGCGATCAAAATTACAACCATGTCGGTACTCATACAAACCGGTCATGACAGTCGCGCGTGAGCCCATACAAATGGCGGTTGTGGTGTATTGCCGATCAAACACCATTCCCTGACGAGCCAACTGATCAATATTGGGAGTCTTGACATCGGGATTGCCATAACAACCAAGAGAATAACTAGCTTGGTCGTCCGTCATTAAGAAAATTATATTTACAGGTTTCTTAGCCGCACTACAGTCTTGTAACAACAAGGCAAGCGTCGACAGGACAATACCTATAAACCAACAGATAGTTGTGAATGGTCGCCCGACTTCGCTCGTCCGTCGTAAATTATGTAAAGTGAACATCCAAGGGCCTTTCGGAAGCTAGTGGTTTCTCTCTATCGATAAATCGTTACCTAGGTCATTCATTTGCTGGATAGCAAAGACTATCATAACACTTACTAATCACTCAAATAACCGAGTGGATAATCTTTTCTGACCAAGCTTTTACAGGGACTTTCAGCGTGTACAACCGACCACGTTTATTCGCCATTACCGCCGCCATGTTTGTCATTACTGTCATAGTAATTACGATACACCACAAAACGCTTTTCTCCGGTAATCTGATCACTGCAGACGCACAGACAACAGACACGGTCGCTACGCTTAGTCCCGTGATCCTCAAAGCCCTCCCAGAACAAACACAACCAGATGACACGGACTTTCGTCAGTATGGCATCTATCGTCAATCCGCTCCTCGCGCACCCCAAAAGGCGGCCACTACAACCAAACTCCCACTGACGCTAAACAAAGCAACACACATCTCGCTGATCGGAAACAACCTACTAGACCGATCACAGCATTTTGGTTATTTCGAATCATACATCCAGCAAGCGCACCCTGCACAGCAATTAACCATTAGTAACCTCGCTTGGTCCGCGGATACCGCGGACCTACAGCCTCGACCAGATAACTTCGCTGACACAATACAGCATTTGACTCACGAAAAAACGGACGTGATTATTGCGTCCTTTGGATTCAACGAATCATTTCAAGGAAAAGCTGGACTAGCTAAATTCAAAGAGTCGTTGAAAACCTACATCAGCGACCTGCAAACGCGACAATTCAATGGAACTTCTGGGCCGCAAATTGTCTTACTCAGCCCAATAGCCAATGAAAACACAGCCAACGTTTTGGCGGCTACTCTCAATAACGATCGGTTGCGGACGTATAGCCAAGCGATCCAAAAAATCGCGGTGGAACTGAATGTTAGCTTTGTGGACCTTTTCACACCAACAGAAAAGGCCATGGGTAATACCACGACCGACTTGACCATCAATGGTTGTCACCTCAACGCTGCTGGCTATAAACTTGTCGGGCAACTCATGTTCCAATCACTATGCGACATACCGCTGCCCAAACTCAACGAAGCTGTGCGACTAACCGTTGTTGACAAAAACAAGCAATTCTTCAGGCGGTTTCGGCCATTAAACACTTTCTATTACACTGGTGGTCGCAGCAAGACATACGGCTATCTTGACTTCCTTCCCGCCATGCGCAATTTTGATTTACTCGTCGCCAACCGTAACCAACGTATTTGGGATTTAACACAAGGCAAGAATGTAGCAAAAATCATTGACGATTCGAACCTTCCACCGCTGCCGGACACAACACAAAGTCGCGGCGCGAATCGGTGGATGTCGGCTGAAGATGAATTAAAATCCTTCATTGTCGCCCCACGTTTTGATGTAAACCTATTCGCGGGTGAAGAAGAATTCCCCGATATCGCCGCTCCCATTCAAATGCGTTGGGACTCCCAAGGTCGACTTTGGGTTAGCTGCTCCAAAACCTATCCACACGTATACCCTGGCAATGAACCTGACGATAAACTCGTCATCTTAGAAGATACCGACGGCGATGGAAAAGCTGATAAATCGACAGTTTTTGCGGACGACTTGCATATTCCACTATCATTCGAATTCGGAGATGGTGGTGTCTACGTTTCAGAAATGCCAAATCTCACATTCCTTAAAGACACCGACGGGGACGGAAAAGCCGATCTGCGGCGGATTGTTCTCTCTGGATTCGGTACTGAAGATTCGCATCATGCCTTGCACGACTTCGCCTGGACACCAGATGGCGATCTTATTTTCCGTGAATCAATATTTCATCATTCGCAAGTTGAAACACCCTATGGCCCGGTCAGACAACAAAACAGTGGCTGGTTTCGATTTCAACCGCGCAACCAAAAACTCCTCAGCTTTGGAACTTACCCTAGCACCAACCCTTGGGGCGTGACCTTTGATGACTGGGGCCAACACCAAGCAAGTCACCCCGTGTTCGCCGCGGCTTTTCATGCATTAGATCCTCCCTATCCAAAACAAAACCCAAAGCCTGCTGGCTTGCGAGCTTATTCAGGCGTATGTGGTGCTGAATTTGTTGACTTCAACACCTTTCCGGACGAACTTCAAGGAGGGTTTATTAAGGTACGTTATAAGCCAACCAATCGAGTCGAAATTCACAAGTGGAATGAAACCGCCTTTGGCTACGATGAACAGTATGTCGGCGATCTGATCTTCTCGAAGAACCTAAGTTTCATTCCGGTTGACTTGCGATATGGTCCGCGGGGAGCGATGTATCTTTGCGATTGGTACAATCCGGTCAAGGGGCATGCACAGTATTCGCTAAGAGACGAACGACGCGACCGGCATTCCGGCAGGATCTGGCGTATCACTGCTAAGAGTAAGTCGCTTCTGGATCCGCCTAAAATCGCAGACGCCTCCATTGAGCAATTGCTGGATATTCATAAACGCCCCGAATATCGATACCGTTATTGGGCGAAGCGTGAACTGCGAATGCATGATTCAAATGCAGTCAAAAAATCTCTCGACAAGTGGGTGAATGACCTCGATCCGGCAGACCCTCGTTTTCGACACCATCAAATCGAAGCCATCTGGATTTATCGCAACATCGGTCAAACAAATCCAGATCTTTTACGAGCATTGCTAAGATGCGAAGACCATCATGCGCGTGCGGCCGCAGTTGAACAACTTCGATATTGGCACCCGATCATTTCCGATAGCATTGAATTACTAAATCAAGCTGCCAACGATTCCAATAGCATCGTCCGCATGCAAGCGGCGATTGCTGCTTCGTATATAGGTTCCAAAGAAGCATTGACAGCAATCCTCGACGTGGCCGATCACCCGCTCGGTGGTCATCTTGCTTATGCGGTGGCCTCCTCGCTTAATTCACACACCATGCGGCAACACTGGGAAGATGCGGAAAATACGTTTGTACAACAACTGTTGCGGCGCGCCTCACAAGCTCAAAACCTACAAGAGCCTAGCGTCGGTGCTAAGCAAGCGCAGTTTGACTCACAGAAGAACTTACAGACCGTTAAGATACGTTGCTTGCCAGAACGAATGCGATTTTCCGTGGAACAAATCACGGCAACTGTTGGCCAACCACTAAAAATACTGTTCACCAACGAAGACGCTACAGATCACAATATGGTTTTTGTACAGCCAGACGCACTGGCCGAAGTTGGATTAGCTGCTAATGAAATGGCACGCGATCCGAAAAATGCGAATTCCGATTTCGTCCCTACGTCCAAAAAACATCTAATTATTGAAGCTTCGCCGATGATCGGACCGACTCGTAAAACAAGAATTCATATTTTTCGATTTCATGTACCGGACAAACCAGGTGTTTACCCATACGTCTGCACATTCCCCGGACACTGGGTCATCATGAAAGGAATCTTAGTCGTTGGCAAAACAACTGCTGAGGCTGAGGAACTACTAGCCGCTCAAAAACCCACGATTATTCAGCAATGGAAAATGGCAGATTTTGAAACGATTGTCACAAATCAGGACGAGGCAACCATCATGCGTGGCATGGATGCGTTCATGAAAGCACGCTGTCACCAATGTCATAAAGTAGGCGGTCATGGCATTAACCTCGGTCCAGAACTCGCAGATGTTTCCAAACGATTCAAAGGCTTAAAGCTGCTCGAACAAATTATCGAACCATCCAAAGATGTCAATGAAAAATATCGCGTCCAGCAGTTAATTATGCGCGATGGTCGCGTCCTCTCGGGAGTGATTGTGAAGACAACCGCCGACCAATATCACATCGTGGCAAATCTCTTACTTCCAACAGTCATCCAGAAACTACCTAAAAAATCTGTCGACGAGATCATTCCCGCGCGATTATCTCCGATGCCACAGGGTTTATTAGACACGTTGACCGCCAATGAAATCATCGACCTCGTAAACTTTTTAGAAGCTGGTGGATTCAAGCTACCTGAGCATCTAAAAAAAGAGCACAACCATTAAGCACAGAATTGAATCTTTTCCGCCGTCTCAATTAGAAAGAACCATCGAATGCCCAAACCAGCATGTTGCTTAACCATCGGACTGCTGCTTAGTTTCATCCTACCAATTGGCCACATTGACCAGCAATTATCCGCCGCC
>JABHUV010000286.1 GCA_018658605.1 Planctomycetaceae bacterium
AATTCGGCCACGTTTAGGAACCAATCCTCTAGCAATGGGAGTACCCAACGGCGACGAGTCACTGATTCTAGACTTTAGCACGAGCGCAACGGCCGAAGGTAAAGTCCGTGTCAAACAGATCGCAGGTGAGACAGTCCCCCCAGGTTGGCTTCTTGACGCCGCTGGTGAACCCACTCTGGACCCTAATACCCTCTACGACGACCCACCTGGCACCATCCTACCTATGGGCGGAAACCAAGCCTACAAGGGATTTGGCTTATCGCTAATGATAGATATTTTCAGCGGCGCCATTAGTGGGGGTTTGTGCGCAAGAGAAACACCACTCACTCCCAAAGGAAATTGTGTGTTTATGATGCTGGTCGATCCGAATCGTTTCGGCGGCAACGAAATATTTAGACGGGAAGTCCAGAACGTGACCGGTTTTGTGCGTAGTTGTCCACGGAAACCAGATGTTGATAGAATTCTTCTCCCTGGTGATCCCGAACGGCATGCGGCCCAAGGGCGCGAAGCAAGTGGAATCCCGCTGGACGCAGCTAATTGGGGAAAACTAACCGCCCTCGCACACGACTTGTCTGTCAGTGTTCCCGACGCAATCACTTCGAGATGACTTGAAATTTAGTTTTTAAGAGAGTCCAATGAGCTTGGATCATCAGCGCCGCTGAAATCGGTAATTACATTACGTTTTGAAAGACAATATTATGGCAACGCGTATCAAAACCTTGCTAGTCTGCGTTTTAATCATCTTGGTTTCCGTTGTTAGACTCAACGCCGCACCAGTTGCGAACGTGCCGGTCCAGCCACTACGCGCGCAGATCAAGCGCGTCGTAGAGGCTCTGTCGTATGTCGGAACACCATTGACGATCAAAGAGCAAGCCGCACTGTCGGAAATCACCTCCGGAAGCGACGAAGAATTCGCATCAGCAATACAGGCGCTATTTGAGACGAGGACCTTAGCAGAAATTCATATCAATCCGGAAAGTCGAGTTAAGGTATCACCTGGTTCGGCAAAACCCTTACTTGTCCAAAACGGTTGGACCATCTTCTTAATTCGCGTTCATAACGAAGCTGGAATCACTGCGCCGCTACGATTAAATAGTCCCCAAAATGGTCCCGTCTACATTCGCAGCCGCGGCCAGCATGCTCCGGATGAAAATCGCATTACAACGACGGACATCAAGGATCGTTGGTTGGCCCTACAAAGTTTCGACAAGCAGCCCCTAACGGATAAACTTAGCGGTCTTCTATTGGAATATCGCGTCATTGGAATTTACTCCCGCGATAAGGGTCAACGTGAAGCCGTGCTGACCTTCGACGCCGGGCAAGGTACTCAGGACTTAGGATTTCGCAGTTCGATCCCTATATTATTCACAATTTCCACGGCAGTGGAAGTTCAGCTCCTAGTACGAGACGACGATGGGTCGCCGACCGTTGCCGAGTTTGTTATTACCGATGCGAAAGGTCGGGTGTATCCGTCACGATTGCGACGATTAGAACCAGACTTCTATTTTCACGATCAAATATACCGCTATGACGGCGAAAGCATTTCACTACCCCCTGGGGATTATACATTTCGTGTAACTCGTGGTCCGGAATACCTTGTAGAAACTCGTATGGTCACCATTCCGCCTTTGGAAAAGCACACGCTCACTTTTGATTTGGGTCGATGGATCAAACTAGCGGATCGCGGTTGGGTCTCAGGTGATCACCACATTCATGCAGCAGGATGTGCGCACTATGACTCACCTACCCAAGGTGTCAATCCGGCCACGATGATGCGACATATTCTCGGTGAAGATCTTCAAGTCGGCTGCGTGCTCACCTGGGGCCCCTGCTGGTATTATCAGAAAGATTTTTTTGAAGGTCGTAATCATGCGCTATCTACACGCAACAATGTAATGCGTTACGACATCGAAGTGTCTGGATTTCCAAGCTCTCATGCAGGGCACCTCTGTTTGCTGAGACTAACCGAGGATGACTACCCCAACACTACGACAATTGAGGAGTGGCCTAGTTGGGATCTTCCCGTATTAAAATGGGGCAAGGAACAGGGCGGGGTCGTTGGATTCTCTCATAGTGGATGGGGCCTTGCGGTTGATGAAGAAGTATTGCCAAGTTACCAAATGCCCAAATTCGATGGGATTGGTGCTAACGAGTTTGTAGTTGATGTCACTCACGACGTTGTCGATTTCATCTCAGCGGTTGACACTCCGATTATTTGGGAATTAAGTGTTTGGTATCACACACTTAATTGTGGATTCGACACCAGAATCAGCGGCGAGACAGATTTTCCCTGCATTTACGGGGAGCGAGTAGGTTTGGGACGGTCGTACGTTAAGCTTCCCCCAAAGAAAAAAGTCAAGTTCGACGATTGGGTCCAAGGTATTAAGGATGGGCGAAGTTACGTCGGCGATGGTAAGAGCCACTTGTTCGATTTTAAGGTGAATGAATTGGGTGTCGGAGAGAAGGGGCGTAACGGGCGCGCGAGCTACCTATCATTACCCTCTACGCAGCCAATCGTCGCAACGGTTTCCGCCGCCGCACTCCTAGCAGAGAGTCCCCTTGACGACTTGCAAACTCGACCATTGCGTTCTAAGCCCTATTGGCACGTCGAGCGGGCGCGTATTGGCTCAAGTCGCCAGGTACCAGTAGAGTTAATTGTAAATGGCGTTGCCGTGGAGACACAAACAATCGACGCGGACGGCGGTGTTAGTGACATAATTTTCGATTACCAGTTAACCAAATCATCGTGGATCGCGGTACGTATTTTAGCTACGGCGCACACTAATCCAATTTTTGTAGAGGTTGACGATAAGCCAATTCGCGCCAGTAAAAGAAGCGCTCAATGGTGTTTAGAAGCAGTTGACGTTTGTTGGCAATCCAAGATGGGACGCATGCGGATGGGTGATCAAGCAGACGCAAAGTTAGCCTACGATCACGCTCGCCAACGTTATAAGGCAATAATCGCCGAGTCTTTCGATGACTCAAAGGACACTAATTAGAGCCATGTTTGTATATTGGCAAGTGTCGGTAGTAAACCTCGAGCATGTAGATACAAAGGCAGGTCGTATACAATCGGCCCCCTAGATGCCCCTGCCGGTCGCGACTTGGTGCCCAACTGCCGCGCTCGTTTCCGGTTTTTAATTGTTCCGCTGGGATTGATTTCCGCATCACTGAATTCCATGCGCGCCAATGATCGCCTCCCATATGGTGCATAGCCTGTGTACAGTAGTACCAATAATAGACGTCCATATCAGCAAAGCGGATGGGATTCCGAACTAAATAGTCTAATCCTTGTACAAGTCTGGGATCCGTTTGCTGCCAACCAAGATATTGACGGCACAAGAGGCCTTCGGCCGTCATCGCCAACGTATCGCTTTGCCCGGGTTGATAAGCGTAGCGAATACCAGCGTCCGTGGTGGCTGTGTCTAGGTAGCCCGATATGCGGTTTAGATTTGCGATCGGGACCGTAAGTCCTGCCATGCGACCACTTTGCAAGGCCATTACAAACCAGCCTGTAACCGAGGTATCAGACGCACCTCCCGGCAAATATCTCCACCCACCTTGCGGTGATTGGGAAGATAAACAATAGGAAAGAGCCTTTTCTGCTGGAGCTTTGAGCGTTTCATCTCTCGTCATCCCATAGAGCTCGCACAAAGCTATTGTAGCTTGCGCATGGGTGTACAGGTTATGATGAAACCCCCCAGTAAAGAAAAAATTGCCTTCGTCATCTTGCTTCTTGATAAGGGCGTTCCATCCCCGCGCGACGACGGCTTGATATGGACCAAATTTATGCGTACTACCATGCCCTTGAAAGGCCAGTAAGGCCATTGCGGTGGCAGCCTCTCGATTTTCAGTCGGCGCGCCCTGACTATAATTTCCCGTCAAACTCCACATTCCGTCACGACCTTGATTACGCTTGAGCCACTCAAGACCATTCATTACCGCACTTTCAGTTGTTTCCGTTCCCCCGTAGGCAGCCAGTAGCGCCTTTTTCATGCCCTTCTCTCGACCACTTAATGCCATGCCAATGGAGGGCGCATCAATATTGCTGCTCTGCGTCGTCGTAATATCTACCGGTGTAATGTCAGGAGGTGCCGCAAGCGGGTCGTCCACAGGCATTAAGTCTTCGGACAATACTGGCTCGGCGATATCCGGCACTAGTTCCGCCGCGGATTCCAATACGGCGGCGTCGAGTTGCTCCCCTAGCTTCTCCGCGTAAACGACCTCAAGCATAAGCGGGGAATCGAGTATTTCCGGGAGCATCTGCAGGCCTAAAACGATTAGAAGAACTAAGTGAACCAAGAGGCTGAGCAACCATGGTGGAGCATTACGTATCGCGACTTTGCTTAGTTCCGCTTCTAGTTGGTCATCGGTATTATAAGTTTGCTCTAATTTCGCAGGACGATTACGTGCGAGAATAGGTGTCGCAGCATGAGTGCGAGTATTATCGACTGGAGCGGAAGCAGGCACCATTTCACTGCGCAATTGTGTCTTATCACTGGGCACGGAAACAGGCGCCATTTTACTGCGCAATTGAGTATTCGGATCGGCCCGTGCAGCCGATCCGTTTGACTCCCGTTTCCGCACCAAAATCGGTCGAGCGATCGGTCGAGGATTTTCGGATGGCTGGGAAGAGTCAGGCATTGGAGCTCGCTATATTTTGATTTTCACTACACTACAAAGTGTATTCATCGTCGCATAATATGACAATTATTTCTACAACAATGCTAGGACTTGACCAAAGGTCTGCCGAGGTTAGCACGCTAGAATAGTACCGCACGACTACTACAGCCTCTAATATAAATTTCAGGGACCATTATGTGGACTATTCAACGAAGCAGGGGTGTGTATAATATTTGGAAATGACGCGCGGTGGAGCAGCCCGGTAGCTCGCGAGGCTCATAACCTCGAGGTCGTCAGTTCGAATCTGGCCCGCGCTACTTATTTTACTGTAAACTTTTTTTGGTCAAACGCATTTAAACGAAAAGGTCAATACCATTGTGTGTTGGCCTTTTCTGCGTATTTGGTTATTTACTGGTTTTCAATACCCAAGATGTTACCAATATCGACGTATTTCATAACATTCCGTATATTTTCTGTGCACGCCGCATATCTTAACCGTTACGCCACTACTTATTAATCGCTAGCTATCGGCGCCGTCCCTTCGATAATACGGTGGATTCCTTAATACCCCCAAACACATATCCCCATTGCTCTGAATCGTCAATACACGGTTCTTTTATTTTCGTTATGATGTGAAATATGAAACTGGTGCTATCACAATCATTCCAAAACGTTCCCAAACGACGGGACGCGGAACAAGAACTTGTCGCTTCGCTATTGATGCGCGATCGAATTGAAGTAATCTTGGTAGACGACGTTGCACAGCTTGAAAACGAGAGCACTGATGCGTTGTGTATTCAGGGAATTCGCGGGGATATGCTCGTTGTCGCCTGGCATCCAGTGGCGGAATGCGTCCAACATCTTCGACGGCTGGGGATTATTGGAAAATTCGACGATGACGTTGTATCCGGATCAGAGTTACCAATCGCGTTACCCTCAGGTCAATACGATGCGATGCAGCGCCGCATCTTCTGTTTAAACCTAATTGCCCTCGATGATCCATCCAACGCCCGCCAACAAATATTAACGTCGCTTCAGGGTTGGGTGCAAGCTGATCGGGCTACGCCCTCGACCACCGAATCCGCAGCAGCGCATGCAAACGTACCAAGGCCTAACGAGCCTGTTAATCCAATGCCCAAACGCCGCCAGGCATCTTCTATATTGGATGACCTCGACAGAATGCTCGATGAAATTGACGAATTTAACCTCTAAGCAATGACTCTGGAATCGGCCAGTCGCCTTTGCCGCCTAGCCAAGTTGGCACGCGCTTGACACGCCCCTCTTTGTCTAAACAACCAACACGAGTGAATCCGCGTACTATTTCACTATCACCTCGTTTAATAACATAACTATGGTCAATGGCTGCTCCTTTTATCCTCGCAATGGATACACTCACGTGTAAAATGTCATCGAACTTTGCTGGTTCGCAGTACTCTGCTCGCGCCTCCGACACAACCAACATCAAGCCGCTGTCTTCTATGTCACGATAACTAATTCCATGATGCCGCAAGAATTCAATTCGCGCTTTTTCAAAATAGGTGAAATAATTCCCATGATGAACGATACCCTGCCCGTCCGTTTCTTGGTACCGAACACGCAATTCGTAGCTAAAACTGTCGTTAACTTCCATGATGCTCGTTTCCACTATATCGAGAAAAACCGGTGAATTTAGGTATTTTAACAGCCCATATTTGACTGTAAAAGCCGATTTCCCTATAAGTAACAATGTTTAACAACACTTATTAGTCGGTGGTCTTATATGAGTTATGGCGAAGACGGTATTACTCCGCTAGAAACCATGCGGGGGCATAGCTATCCCGCAATTACGCAATTCACGATATTCCTGGAAAATCGCGTCGGCCAACTGATGGAAGTTCTCCGCAGATTCGATGGAACGGACATACGTATTTTAGCGCTTTCAATTCACGACTCAACTGAATGCGCATTTGCGCGACTGCTTTTAAGTAACCCCGAAGCGGGCCGTGAAATCCTAGAAAGGTCGGGATTCCCGCTGATTGAGAGTCAATTGGTAGCTCTGGAACTCCCGGATACTCGACAACCAATGTTATCTGTGTGCACAGCGCTGTTACAGGCCGAATTAAATATTGCACAAGCCTATCCGCTATTTTCTCGGCCGCATGGTCGACCAGTCGTTGCGTTGATGGTGGATAATATCGAATATGCAGTCGAGACGTTAAACAATAGCGGTTTTCAATTAATCACCGAGGATGACTTGATTTTCGACAACTAGCCTGTAATTATTGCCTGTGCCAGTCGTTTTCGTCTAATTTTATTAGGTAAAACACCCGAAAAATACTATAGACCAGGCTAAAACTACCCAAACGGGAAATTATCATGTCAACGGAAATAGAGATGCCGGATCAGAACGACTCTGCAGCGGACGACGTCAATCTAGAAGGGGGCGCTGTCAATCTAGAAGGGGACGAGTTCGAGTTGGAAGGGGACGAGTTCGGGTTAGAAGGGAACGCTGTCAAGCTGGAAAACGACGAGGCTACGGGCGATCTCGATGATTCTTCTGAACACGCTGAAAACAACGACAATACGGATGATACTTCAAGAGACGGCGCGGACCCTGTCGATCTCGATGAGGAAGATGGAGAAAAAGTTGACACAACTATGGGAGAATGGTCTCTTTGCGCCACGATGGTTTTCTTGGCTGGATATTTAGTTATTGTAATGTTTTGGTATCTTGAGCATCCAGTATGGGAAACTCTCGTGTCGTTTGACACGGAGGTTTACCGTGCTGAATTTCCGGTTGGCGTTGCTACAATCCTTCTTTTGATTTCTGTTCTTTCCGCGTTCTGTTCGCTGATAAGCCTCGTGGCAGATAAAAATAATCGACGCACGATGTTAATCCGTATTTTGACACTAGGGCCTTTACTACCAACGGCCGCTTCGGCATTCATGATTTGGGTGATCATACAGCGAGGCGCTGGAAATTCAATTCTGGAAAACTTCCTCGGATAACTCAGCGTTAACTTCTTAAACCGAAGCGAGGTTTCAGGCTGCCTTTGCCTCGCTAATTTTGGTAAACTTCGATATTGGCATTGGTACTTAGATGTGCCGACAACTGCCCATCGATTTCCACCCTCTTCACGGTTTACGTAATGGCCATTGATGTAATATGCTCGGGCTGCTTTAAACGCTTTCAGGTTAGTGACCAATTTGCCGGTCGTTCAGGTCCTTGCCCGGGTTGTAAAACAGTAATAACCATCCCAGCGCTAGAAGATCAAGTTGTCATTGAAGAGCCGGTTCACAAGCCTGGCGCACCTGGTGCCCACACGAAAATTGGAGGCATATCACGGCGAGCGGGCGTGTTTCAACGTTTTGAAATTATCGTTCTTAGTTCGCTATTTGGCGGAGCAGCGTTCGTTGCCGTACTGTCCCGTATTCTGCAAAGCGATCCTGTAGGCGTCCTCACCCCCACCACCGGCACCTTATTTACACTCGGTTTATTATTGGTTTCACTGGGTTCTAGTTTGCTCGGATATGGAGTATTAAAGAATTCTGAAGTCGAGTCATTCAATCGTCGCGCTGCTATTATCCGTTCTGCAATCACGGCAGCCATTTACTGTTTCATTGCCTCGGCCTTCATCGCCGCGACTCTACTGCTCGACCATCAAGATAGTTCGCGTGTGTTGATCCTTGCAATCGTCGGTGTCGCTTGTTTGGCAATTGCAAGTTTCGCGCCAATGGTACTCTTTGAAATGGAGATGACACAGGGGGCGTTACACGTGGCTGTCATGATTTGCATGTTCAGTCTGTTTTGCCTATTAGCGAACAATTTTCACCAATGGTTACTCGCGTCATGAACTGCCCCTTAATCGAACTCGATACATTGAGAAATCCTCAACGTGTCATTCGCATTGCCTATCAACAGGACGTTCCGTTGACAAACCGCGTCGGTGCTCTAGTTGATACGCCCTCCTTTCATCGACTAACTCACTTGTCGCAATTAGGATTGGTGGCTCGAGTATACCCGTCGGCGCATCACACTCGATTTGAACACTCTCTAGGCGTCTATCACTTAGCGCTACGGTATCTAGAACACTTCATGGGTTTTTCAGAATTTTCTTCATCAGTGACGATAACCGAATTAGAGACATTCGTGTTGGCTTCGCTGCTGCACGATGTCGGTCATTGGGCATATTGTCATCCAATCGAAGATTTACGGTTACCTGGGTTACCCAGCCATGAGCAGCGAGCCTCCAAAATTATCTGTGAATCTGAAATCGGTGACTTGATTGATTCACATTGGTCCTGTTCCCCTCAGGATGTCGCCTGCTTTCTGTCAGGCGAAGTTAGATCCGCAAGTCAACAACTGCTGTACTCAATGCTTTCGAGCCCAGTGGATATCGATAAAATGGATTATCTCCAACGAGACAGCCTCCACGCTGGTGTTCCGTATGGAAGGAATTACGATCAGCAACGATTAATATCGGGACTCATGGCTGATCCAGAAACCAATCATCTGGCGTTATGCGGAAAATCCCTAACCGCGGCGGAAATGATGGTGTTTGCGCGATATGTAATGTTCAGCGAAGTTTATTGGCATAAAACTGTTCGCAGTGCGACAGCCATGCTTCAACGCTGCATCCAACAAATGCCAACTAATGAAAGCATTGAAGCGATTTGCACTCTAAATGATAACGACGCAGAACACTATATTCTTAATACAACTGAAGCGAGTGGACTTGCCTCCGACCTTTTCGGTCCAATACGCAAACTCCACAAATCAGTGTTCCAATGTAACGCATCTAACAACCCAGATATTTATCATCGGGTCGCCAGTTTGTCACATACGGAGCTAATAGCCGCTAGTCGTCGTTTACAATCGTTATTGAATTGCGGTACGACGCCCAACGCAGTATTAATTGATGCGCCTCCTGCGGAACTTGAGGTCCAATTCGATTTAAACGTATACGATAAGAGCACCGACCGTTTTACGCCGTTGAGCGATCGCTCACCCGTTGTGCGAGTTTTAGCCGAAGAACAATTTGATTACCATGTGAAACGAGTTCGTATATTTGTGCGTGCGGAGTTTGCTGACGATTGTCGATCCCGCGGGGATCTGGACGTATTACTTCTACAATGCTTAGCAAACTAAGTGCTTAGTTCACTAGGCGGCGTCCGCGTTGGATCGCAAACAAATGTCGTTGATCTCATTAACTAAGTCGTGCCCTAGGAACGGCTTTCGCAAAAAAGTTAAAGAACTATTTACGTCAAAGCATTCCTTGTCCAGACCATTGTAGTGAGTGGTAATAACCACGCCGGACGAAACAATGGACTTTTGTAATATCCGCTCCAATTCGCGTCGTTGCGTTATACAAAAAATATTAGGTCGATATCGATCAGCCACCGCAACCTTCTCCCAACAGGAATGTAAACATACATTGTATCCTTCTTGCTGTAGCAACATCTTAAGGGATTCCCGTTCGGAACTGCATGAGGCAATAACGTTTAAACTACTGCCGTTGGCCGCCCGGTTATTTCGATTCCAAAACGCAAACAATCCAGTAAAACGAGCAAGTGGATTTAACTCGGCTCGTACTTGCAGGAAATGCTGGCGGGACGATAGCATCGACTGCAGCCGTTGATATGCATTCGCAACGTCGAAACGGCAGGCAATCGGCAACGGAGCCCCGCTACGACTGTCTCCAATACACCACGCGCCGGTAATTTCCACTAGCAAGGACAGCGGAAATTTACTAACGACCTGTTGCAGCAATTTTTTGGAAAACTCACCGCGACGTCTGGAATTGATCAAAATGAGATCAGGAAACTCTCCGTCGTCTGGGTTGCGAGCCAACGCGTCATCGGATGAAAACACCTGGAAGGCAATCCGTTTTTCCGAAGAACACCAATTGTACAATACGTCCGTGTACGAACATCGCTTCGGACGGCCATTCGCAAAAATCGACCAAACTGTGAGAGTGGTATTCATTTAAATCTCGTTGGGAATCGAAACAAGGGCTTACAAATGCTGACTTTGTATAACGAAATTGTAGGTAATACCGCCCTGTGATTAAATACCATATTTCCAGCGAAACGGAAAGGTAGCTTTCGAGCTTGACACACACATCCCATAAATGGCAGATTACTACTAATACAAACCAGCACGGATCGCTGGCAATGCAAAACTCAAATATTTAGCACCCATGGATGGACGGCATAAATGCTGCGGAGAAACCGAGTCCTCGATTTAGACACGCTTGATTGCCTTTCTGATTGCTCACCTGTTACGCCACAGCATTGTAGCTTTACGGGGTTTACTAGCGACGCATCAGCCTGTGAGCCTGGCAACCTATTCTTCGCTATTGATTCTGATACCGGCGACGGGCATGACGACATTGCGATGGTTGCAGCTAACGGCGCTGCGGGGATTGTGGCTGAAAGGATCCTACCCACTGCCATTCCCACCTTCATCGTACCAGACACCCGTATTGCCTACGCAAACACCGCACACCGCGCTGCTGGATCTCCATCCAAACGTTTACGGACCATAGGAATCGGTGGCACCAGTGGAAAGACGGCTGCTGCCTTTCTTATCCAACAAATATTTCAACATCTCGGCAAAACCACTGGCGCGTTATGCAACCTATGTTTCGATAACGGTAAGGACATTGCCGATTTTCCCGAAATAAGACCCGACGCAAAGGTTTATGCCAATTGGCTAGGTGCCATGGTATCAAACGACTGCCAATTCGCGTGCATTGAATTGGATCAAAAGGATCTAGCAGATCATTCTTTAGCCTACATCGAACTGGATTATGCCGTCATCACACGACTTTCCGATTTTAAGTCTAGTATGTCCGACACCGGGCAACAAGCACAACGTGCTGCCTCTAATATTATTGATTCACTGAAGCCGGACGG
>JABHUV010000270.1 GCA_018658605.1 Planctomycetaceae bacterium
AAAACAGTAAAATGGGTGTGTGAACATTACGGTGGTGATTTAGATCGTGTTTTGCTAACCGGTTTTTCCCGAGGGGCAATTGCGTGTAATTACATTGGCTTGCATGACGAAAAAATTGCTAGCTTCTGGCGGGCGATGGTCGTTTACAGTCATTATGATGGTGTGTTGAAGTGGGGCTTTCCGTTTTCTGATCGAGCAGCAGCGGTCAAACGTTTGCAACGGCTAGGGGATTGTCCTCAATTTATTTGTCAGGAAGGACATCCCACCGGATTGAATCAAACAAAAGCGTTTTTAGATAAAAGTGGAATTGAGGGTGACTTTACGTTTTACCCAACGGGCTTTCGTAATCATAACGATGCTTGGGTTTTGCGCCCTAGTGATACACGTAAAGCCCTACGAATTTGGCTGCAGCAACATTTTGTAAATTGAAGAGACTAAGTTAAATATTAGAACTGAAGGACGAAGGATCGATGGCAGAACGGAAGTTAATTATTCTGACGGAAGGGCACTCCGACCCACACACAGCAAAAACCGCTTGTAGCGTAATTCGCTACCGCCGCGACGAAGTGGTGGCTGTACTTGATAGTACATTGGTTGGGCAAGACGTCAGTGAATCGTTAGGTGTCGGGCAGGGTTTGACGATGGTGTCGTCGTTGGATGCAGCACCGGACGCAAACTGTTTGTTGATTGGTATTGCGCCTCCGGGTGGAAAAATTCCCGCAGCTTGGCGGGTGATTGTGTTAGATGCGATTAGTCGCGGGATGGATATCATCTCGGGACTACATGATTTCCTCTCTGACGATGATGAATTTGTGATCGCAGCTGAAGCCAATAGTGTTGAACTGATCGACGTCCGTAAAAACGATATTACAACAATTGCACGGAGACCTGGGTTTCGTGAAGGTTGTTTCCGTGTACACACAGTTGGGCATGATTGTAGTGTTGGGAAAATGGTCGTTGCTATCGAAATTGCTAAAGGGTTACAACAACGCGGTATTAATGCGAAGTTTTGTGCCACTGGCCAGACCGGTATTATGATTGAAGATGCTGGTTATCCCATGGACCGTGTGATTTCTGATTTTGTCAGCGGCGCGACAGAGCGTTTGATGTTGGAAAGCGAATCACACGACGTGTTGGTTGTGGAGGGCCAAGGTAGTTTGGTCCACCCCAGTTATTCTGCGGTGACGCTCGGAATTCTACATGGATGTTTGCCGCATGCTTTGGTGTTGTGCTATGAAGTACTGCGTGATGCAGTTACGGGCGTTGAACATGTGAAGATTCCAGATTTACCAGAAGTCAAAGCGATTTATGAAATGATGGCGAGTATTCATCAACCGTGTGAAGTGGTCGCCGTGGCGATGAATAGTCGCCGAGTCGATGATGAAGCAGCCGCTGTAGAACGCGAACGAGTGCGAGAGCAATTGCAGTTGCCGGTCACCGATATTTTTCGCTATGGAAGTGACGATATTGTGGAAGCGGTTATGGCGGCGCGTGAACGTTGGCTGGCGAGTTCGTCAGAGCAGGCAGGTGAATGATGGACCTGAAGATTCATCAATTTGACTTGCCATTGTTACATCCTTTCACAATTTCAAGAGAATCAATAACAGTGCAGTCGACGATCATCGTCGAGTTGATTCAAGACGGAGTGAGCGGCTACGGGGAATCGACGACAAATGCATACTACGGAGTAACCGAGCAGTCGCTGCGTGATTCTCTGCAGCAAGTGCGTGAGTTGATCGAAAGCACTGAGATGTCGACGCCCGGTGAACTATGGTCAGCGGTAAATGAACTATTGGATGACACGTTTGCTTTGTGTGCCCTAGATTTGGCAGCACATGATTTGTGGGGGAAATTGCAAGGTGTACCAGTGCATCAGCTGTGGGGCTTTAGTACGGATGCGAATCCCCCCAGTAACTATACGATTGGCATCGACGACATAGACGTCATGGTCGCTAAGATGGCGGAATTTTCCGATTGGCCTATTTATAAAATCAAGCTCGGCACGGATCATGACATCGATATTGTGACAGCATTACGTGAACACACGGATGCGGTATTTCGAGTCGATGCGAATTGTGCTTGGACAGCCGAGCAGACGATCGCCAATTCAGGTCCATTGAAGAATCTCGGAGTGGAGTTCATTGAGCAACCGCTGGCTGCCGATGCGATTGACCAAATGCCAGCAGTGTTTTCTCAATCTGAGTTGCCGCTAATCGCAGATGAAAATTGTTTGGTGCTTGATGATGTTCAGCGGTGTATCGGTCGGTTTCATGGTATCAACATTAAACTAGTAAAATGCGGTGGTTTGACACCGGCGCGGCAAATGATTGAACTTGCTCGGCAAAATGATTTGAAAGTAATGGTTGGGTGCATGACCGAATCGACTGTCGGTATTTCGGCAATTGCTCAGATATTGCCGTTGCTAGATTATGTGGACATGGATGGTGCGGCACTTTTAAAGTCTGACATTGCCACCGGTTGCCAAGTGGTAAACGGTGTGTGCCAATATCCACTGACCTCGGGCAACGGCGTGACGTTAAACTCGAATGGCGATTGAATATTAGCAGTATCCCTATCCATTTCAAACATTATTGTTTCTTCTGTTATAATAAAATCTATGGGCATGTCTTTACGATTATTGATCGGGTTGTTTTTGTTTACGGGAGCGCTGTGCCACTTGCCGGGGGCAGAGCCGGTTCGTTTTAGTCGGGATATTCTACCGATCTTGTCGGATCGATGCTTTAATTGCCACGGACCTGATGAGACGCATCGCCAAGCAGATTTGCGTCTTGATATTGAGGACTCGTTATTGCAACAACGCGATGATCATGCCGTGGTTGTTCCTGGTGATCTGCAGGCGAGTGAATTAATTGCCCGTATCACAAGTCGAGATGCGGATCTGCAAATGCCGCCCCCCGATTCTGGCCGGGAGCCACTTAGTAAACAAGAACAAGATTTGCTACAGCGGTGGATCAAGCAAGGCGCCCCGTGGGGACAACATTGGGCCTTTGAAAAACCAATTCGACCTGAAATCGATAACTTGAAGATGCATCCCGTTGATTTCTTTGTGCAGCGTCAACTGAAGCAACATAAAATGCGTCCTGCTAATCCAGCAGCGAAAAATACACTTATTAGAAGACTCTCGCTTGATCTAACTGGGTTGCCACCAACACTTGAGGAACTGCGGGTCTTTGAAAAGGACGATTCACCCGAGGCCTATGTTAAGTTGGTTTCACGACTGTTAGCTTCCAAACACTATGGAGAACGGATGGCGATGTGGTGGCTTGATGCCGCACGGTATTCTGATACGGATGGATATCAAGGTGATGCTACGCGTAACAACTGGCCTTGGCGCGATTGGGTGGTAACGGCGTTTAATGATAACATGCCTTTCGACCAATTTACGGTCGAACAATTTGCCGGAGACTTATTGCCCGCGGCGACCCCCGAACAAATACTCGCGACTTGCTTTCATCGCAATCATATGACAAACGGTGAGGGCGGACGGTTGCCAGAAGAATCGCGGATTGACTATGTGATTGACCGCGTGAACACGATGGGGACCGTGTGGTTAGGTTTGACGTTAGGGTGCGCTCAATGTCATTCCCATAAATTTGATCCTATTTCACAAACGGATTATTACAGTCTTTTTGCGTTCTTCGACAATATCGATGAAGATGGTCGCGCTGCGGGTGGTGCTAAGCCATACATGAAATATACATCACCTTTTGCCGCACGAGCGGTTACTGAGGCACAACAACTTGTGACGACTCGCATTAAGCGGGAAGCCGAGGCACGACAAGACGCAGAAGATAGATTTGACGAGTGGCTCAGTCAAAAAGTTAGTGATGTACAAACTGGATTTGAGCCTTGGCATGTGATGCAACCCATTAAGGTGGATTCTGTCGAGGGTACACAATTTGTGACCGCTGACGATGGTACGGTTCAAACATCTGGCCCCCATCCGAGGCAAGATGATTACCACGTGATGGTCAGTCCAGCAATAAAACGGATCACAGGGCTGCGACTCGAAGTGCTTCCACACGATTCGCATACCGATGGGAAATTGACTCGTGGAAAAAATGGCGAGTTCATCATCACGGATGTAAAATTGCAAGTGTTACGCAAAGGTGATTCTCAGATACGTGACATTGAAATTTCGAGTGCGATTGCTACGGCTGAAATGAACGTTGGTGGTCGAAATTATGGCCGCGTCAGTGGAACGCTAGACGATGATCCTCGCAACGGTTGGACAACGAAATCTCATGACCCATTGAAATCCTATACGGCGGTCTTTGCCTTAGCGCAGCCACTTGTATTGGCACCCGACGAAACCTTGCGGTTTGTGATGCTGCACCGATCGACGGTTGGCGATGCGAATACGGGGAGGTTTCGGATTGCGGTGAGTGATCAGGTAGGCCGCGCAGTACGATCTTTTGATAAGATGCCGCTCGAGCAACTCGCAAATGCACGTGTTGATAGGGCGGAGAATGTTCCTGCTGAATTACGACGAATATTGTTGGAACAATTTCTGATGGATCAAGAGGGATACCAGACTGCAAAACTGCATCTCGATCGAGCGAAGAGCCAGTTGGCTGCTGCCAAGAAAGCAGTTGCTCCGCAGAATGTGATGGTGTTGGCCGAGCGCAAGACGCCGCGAACGACATTTGTGCTAGAGCGCGGAGTGTGGGACAAGAAAGGCCTAGCGGTGACCGCCGATGTTCCGGAGTCAATCCTAGGACACCAATCTACCGCCGTAGATGAACTACCGGATCGGCTAGATTTAGCAAAGTGGCTAGTTTCCACGGAACATCCGTTGACGGCTCGAGTGCTTGTCAACCAGTTGTGGCAGCTCTGTTTTGGCGCCGGATTGGTGCGGACACCTGAGGATTTTGGATTGCAAGGTGAACGTCCAACGCATCCGGAATTGTTGGATTATTTGGCGATTGAATTTATGGAAAGTGGCTGGAATGTCCAACATGTTTTGCAATTGATTGTAACAAGTAAAACATATCGTCAGAGCAGTCAACTTACAGCATCGGCGATTGATCGCGACCCTGACAATCGCTGGCTAGCGCGGGGGGCTCGGTTTCGCTTGCCGAGTTGGATGATTCGCGATGGCGCATTGCGCAGTAGCGGTTTGATGAATGATGCACTTGGCGGTCCGACGGTCATGCCGTATCAACCGGACGGAGTATGGGCGGAGATGTTTATGGGACGATTTCGCTATCAACCGAGTCAGGGTGCAGCACAGTATCGACGTACGTTGTATGCATTTTGGCGACGGTCCTCTGCGCCGACCTTTTTGTTTGATAGTTCCCAGCGGCGTATTTGTGAGGTGCGACCAAGGCAAACCAACACTCCGCTGCAAGCGCTAACGATGCTGAATGATCTGAATATTATGACGGCTGCACGTGAATTAGCGAAAAATGCCATGGCGCAACAAACCGAAGTTTTGCGACAATTGGAGTATCTATTTGAAGCGGTTTTGTGCCGACGGCCAGATCGTAATGAGTTAACTGTTTTGGCACGTGAGTACGATGCTGCGATGAAGCACTATGGTCAGGGTGAATTAGGTAAAGAACAGGCCGTCGAGTTACTGCGATTTGGACAGCCGGAACAGTTTAGTGATGGAAAAAACATTTTGCTGCCGCCGGAGCATTCAGCAAAACTGGCATCATTGATGATCGTAGCCAGCTTGATCTACAATTTAGATGAGGCGGTGACGCATGAATAAAACAACAGGCAATCTGAACTTGGATGCAAATTCAAACTGCAGCAAATCGCTGGAAATTGCACGGCGTTATTTTCTAGGAAAATGCACTGGTATTAGCCTTGGTGCAATGGCACTAGGAGTGCTTGATGAGCAAGCAGCAAGAGGTTTTAGTCGCCGCAGCGTAGGCAAGCAGGATCTTACGAGTGGCGATCCAGTGTTAGGTCGAGGAGACTTGCCGCATTTTACGCCCCGTGCGAAAAATGTGATCTTTCTTACTCAAAGTGGTGGCCCCTCGCAGATCGAATTGTATGACTACAAACCAGGGTTAGAAAAATGGGCAGGAAAGGAAGTTCCCGATAGTGTTCGCCAAGGTCAGCGATTGACGACAATGACCAAAAATCAAAAACAACTAATTATGCCGGCACGTACATCGTTTAAACAATACGGTGAGAGTGGCGCTACAATCGGTGAATGGTTACCGCACATTTCAAAGGTTGTGGATGAGATTTGTTTTATTAAGTCAATGGTGACAGATCAAATCAATCACGCTCCAGCGATGACTAAAATGATGACTGGACACCATTTGCCTGGTCGTCCGAGTTTGGGTGGTTGGACTAGCTATGGAATCGGCAGTGAAAATCAAAACTTGCCGGAATTCATTGTCTTGATTTCGAAAATGAAACGATCCAGTGACCAACCACTTTTTGACCATTATTGGGGAAGTGGTTTTTTGCCATCCCAGTATCAAGGTGTCAAGTTACGTAACGCTAAGGAGCCTGTGCTGTACTTGCGTGATCCTGATGCCATGCCGCGACATGTTCGACGGTCGATGTTAAATGGCATACGCGACCTTAATACAATGAGACATCAACAGACTGGTGATCCAGAAATTGAAACACGAATCAAGCAATATGAAATGGCATGGCGAATGCAATCTAGCATTCCGGATCTTAATGACTTGAGTGATGAGCCGGAATCGACATTTGAATTGTATGGCCCTGATTCTAGGCGGCCAGGAAGTTATGCAGCGAATTGTATTTTAGCGCGGCGTTTGATTGAACGCGATGTGCGTTTTGTGCAACTGTTTCATCCAGATTGGGATCATCACAGTCGACTGAATTCTTGGTGTACAGCGCGTTGTCGCGATACGGATCAAGCCAGTGCGGCATTGGTTATTGACTTGAAACAGCGGGGGTTGCTTGATGATACGCTGGTGGTCTGGGGCGGTGAGTTCGGTCGCGGTGTGGCGGGGCAAGGAGCGTGGGACAGTCCCGAGGGTGGCCGCGATCATCATCCTCGGTGTTTTACAATGTGGCTTGCCGGTGGTGGCGTGAAACCTGGGATAACCTACGGGGCGACGGATGAATTTAGTTACAACGCAGTGGTGGATCCAGTTCAAGTACGAGACTTACATGCAACGATCCAGCATTTGCTGGGAATCGACCATCGCCTTTTTACGCATCGGTTCCAAGGATTGGATTACCGTTTGACGGGTGTCGAGCAAGCAAATGTTATCGACGCGATCTTAAAGTAGGATTTAATACTCAAAACGAAAGAGATGCAGCCATGCGAATGTTGATTTTTGTATTAGTGATGGGTGTTGCGTGTGCGACATTTGTGGACGTATTGCCAGCTACTGAAAGATACGATGTTTGGCCAGGATTAGCACCTGGTGAGACGACTCGCAATCGAGGCGAAACGCTACCGTTTCGTGAAAATGAAAAACCACGTGTAACGCGCGTGGTGAAAATATCGCGACCGACATTTACGGTTCATTTAGCAGAGCATCCTAATGGTGCAGCAGCTGTGATTTTGCCAGGTGGTGGGTTTGGCAAAGTTGTGCCGGATAAAGAAGGCACTGAGGTAGCACAATGGTTAAATCAGCAGGGTATCGCGGCATTTGTGCTGAGCTATCGCACTACTGAGGATAACAGTGTTCCGGGCTGGGTAAAGCCGTTACAAGATGCCCAACGTATGATGGCTGTGGTGCGTTCACAGGCAAAATTGTATGGACTCAAAGCGGATCGAATTGGGCTCGCCGGTTTTTCTGCGGGAGGCCAGGTGGCTGCGAAGTTGCTATGTGATCAAGGTAAATTGAGCTATCAACGAATTGATGAAATCGATGATGTGTCGGATCGACCGGATTTTGCGATGTTGATTTATCCATGGCGGATTTATGACACGGTGACCGGGAGCTTGATTGACGGGGTAAAGGTCTCAGAAGATGTTCCTCCTACGTTTATTGTTCATACGGATGACGACGCGTCGACTTCGTTGGGGGCGGTGTTGTTTTACGCAGAGTTGAAGAAGCTGAAGATTGCATCGGAGTTGCACGTATATGGTGACGGTGGGCATGGATACGGTCTGCGAAAAGTCCCAGGTTCTCAGATTTCAACGTGGACCGATCACGCCGCACATTGGCTGGCTAAGTAGGCCATGAATTAGAATCATTAAGTTGTGCCAAGTAACACAATTGAAGTTTCAGGATCATCACCGTATACGTTGGACACTGTTGCCGGTGGGGCGGCGGACGAGGTTTTTAAGTTCCAGCGAAGTGATAGTGGCTAGGAGTTGTGGCATTGTGTGTTGTGCGTCGGTGGGAAGTAGATCGATATAGGTAGGTTCACCGGGGATTAGTTCATAGACCCGCTGTTCAAGGTCACTGAGCGGAGGCAGTGCAACCGGTTCACTGAGACTATTGGGTGCACAAGTAAGAGTGTGTTCAAGGGTTGTGTAGACGTCGGTTGCGTCTTCAATGAGTTGGGCTCCGTCTTTGATTAATTGATTGCAACCCGCGGCGACAGGTATGTCGACCATGCCCGGGACCGCCATGACTTCGCGGTTTTGTTCCAACGCATGGCGGGCAGTTATGAGAGCGCCCGATCGTATTGCTGCTTCGACGACAATCACGCCAGCACTAAGGCCTGAAATGATTCGATTACGTCGAGGAAACAATCGGCTGTGAGGTGAGTCGCTAGGTAGGACTTCACTGATTAAGAGACCGTGTTGGCGGATCGTCTGAGCGAGCCCTTGATGTTCACTGGGGTAAATCCGGAGTAGCCCGCTGCCGAGTACAGCAATGGTGGTTCCATGATGGTCCAAAGTGGCTTGATGGACTGTGCGATCGATTCCGCGAGCTAAGCCGCTAACGGTACGCCAAGCATCAACGGTAAGATCGCGCGTCAGCGTATGAGCGAGACGTAACCCGTATTGTGTTGCTTGACGAGTTCCGACGATGGCAATCGTGGTTTGGGTGGGCCATTCGTGTTGTAACAATGCAAGGTTGCCTTGGCAAAAAATAACCGGGGGTGGTGCTGGGATGTGTTTGAGCGGAGCAGGATAACGTTGGCTGGTACAGGGGACAATCTCGATGTTGTGGGATTGGCAAAGTTTAAGCTGGCTTTGCATTTTGGCGCGGATCGTTTGGCTATCATAAATCGCTTGAATTGTCTTGCGACCAATGCGTGGGACTTGCTGCAGCGCACTTGTAGGTGCCTTTAGAATTTCAGTCGCATTTGAGAAATGATTGAGGAGGTTTTGGAAAGTAAGAGGTCCAATGCCTTTGCAAAATGTAAGTTGCAGAAAATCTAAGAGCATTCGCTGGTTCATGAGTCTCTACTATCTCTCGTCAATTAATACCCGCCGCAGAGTATCTTCGGTGTTGGTAATTCGTAATGTAGGTTTGCCCCTTGGAAATGTAAACTAAACGGTTGTCACAGAAGTGACATCGCGTGTTATCAAATTGAATACAGTCATTGAACGGTTAAATGCTGGCGAACATTGAGATGCTGCTTTGATACATAGAAATTGCTTGTACAGTAACGAAAACTACGTTGTATTGAGTTAAAATCGAATCATGGCATGCGGCTTGCATCACTATGTATTAATAAATACGGATTTACAATCGTAATGATGAAACGATGGATTTAGGGAGTATCGAATGAAACGCATCAAGATGGGTTTGCTAACAACTTGTTTGGCTATATGGATGATTGGCGATATCAGTTTTGCTCAGGTGGACGATGTACCTGTTGCGCCAGCGGATGTTCCAAGTACGGTCAAGGGAAATACATCCAGCGATGATGACATTGAAGTGTTAGCGCGGGGCCCCGTGCACGAAGCTTTTGCGTCTCAAGTAAACTATGACCCAAAGCCTGGCATGATTGTCAACAACGCGCCGCCAGAGCAGGTTGATGAGATTCCTCCAGACTATAAACCGGATGGCGAGAACGTAATTTGGATTCCAGGCTACTGGGGATTTGACGATCAGCGTAAAGACTATGTGTGGATTAGCGGTGTTTGGCGGACGCCTCCTGCCGGTCGTCGCTGGGTGCCTGGTTATTGGAATGAATTAATGAATGATCGCGATTACCAATGGGTATCGGGATTTTGGGCATCGAGTGAACGTCGCAAGATGAACTATTCAAATGCACCACCGGAATCCATTGAAAACGGTCCATCCGTTTCTGCTCCTACGAACAGTCACTTTTGGGTGCCTGGTGTTTGGCTCTATCGCGGCACCAATTACCGCTGGCGTGCTGGGCACTGGGTTCGCTATCGCCCGAACTATGTATACATCCCATCACGTTGGATGTGGACACCCGGTGGTTATGTATTTGTTGATGGGTACTGGGATTATCAAATGTCGGCTCGTGGCATCATGTTTGCACCGGTCATTATGCATGCTCCGATTGCGCGTTACCGCCCCAGTATTGTGATGGACATTGGTCGCTTTCATATGCACTGGTTCGTGCGGCCGCACTATGGTCACTACTATTTTGGTGATTATTATGATTCACACTATCAGCAACATCATCACATCTATTCGCATCACCATTTTCACTTGAACATTGGCTATGATCCGTTCTTTGCCTATAACCACGTGCACTACCGTCATCACCATGGCATCAGTTATTTACACCATAGCTCAACATGGCATCGTTATTTCAGCAGTCATCCTTTGCACCGCCCAGGTCACACGTTTGGAATGCAGTTGAGTATTGGTAGCAATCGCGGCGATCGATATTTCGGGATGTCAGTTTATGCTCAGCATATCGATCGATATCGTGTGCAAGACGACTTGCATCGGAACTTTGTCCGCGTGGGCACTCAATATCGCACTGCGTCAGTAAATAGATCGGCTAGCTATACACGATTGGCATACGAGCGTAACCGCATGGAGAATGGGAAATTGGTAACGGGTTCACCCAATACTGTGCCGACTTCCAATGGTTCATGGACAATGCCACCAGTTCAGCGGGGAACGAATGTAACTCTCGGTTCAGCACAACGACACGTGCGGATCACTACCCCGACGGTACGTACAGGCGTCGTACCACCAAAGGCAGCTCCGGGTACATCGAATAAAATTGTATCGCGACCGACGGTAACGATACCTCGACCAACCTCGAGCTATCCATCCTTAACTCGCCCCTCTTCCGGATTTTCAAGTAATTACCCGACGTTTCTCACTCGTCCTCGAGTGACTATCGGAGGAAGTTCAATTGGAGGAAGTGGTACATTGCCGACGCGTCCCTCCTCCCAACGTCCTAGTACTCCGTCACCGCGACCGTCAGTAACTCCACGTCCGAGCACTCCGTCACCGCGACCGTCAGTAAATCCACGTCCGAGCACTCCGTCACCGCGACCGTCAGTCACTCCTCGTCCGAGTACTCCGTCACCGCGA
>JABHUV010000130.1 GCA_018658605.1 Planctomycetaceae bacterium
AGACACGGCCGGATACGTCGCATGCCTGCTTCAGCCGTTGCATCGCGAATATCTTGGGCCGATGTTAGTTTCTTGCGAGTGAATATCTGATTGAGATAAGTCGCCATGACAATACCATCATCGACCGCAATGCCGAACAAGGCAATGAATCCGACCCATACGGCCGTGTTGATTTCGATCGAGTTAAATGCCAACGCCAGCATGCCGCCGGCAAAAGCTACGGGGATACCTGAAAACACAGCTAGTGAAATTGGAATGTGTCGGAATTGCAGATAGATGATAAACAGATTGACGATCACAACGATCGGTAATGCCCACATGAGCCGGTTGTTTGCTTCGACTTGATTCTGAAACGATCCCACTGCTTTAAACGAATAGCCCGGCGGAATCATCAGTTTCTGTGCTTTTTGTGCAGCTCTTAATTGGTCCTCAACCGCTCGAGCAGTTTCCACATCTCCCAGTACACCTGTAGGCGAAAATGAAACATGTGCGACTAATCGGGCGTCTTCACTATTGATGCCGCCAGGACCCCAAGTTGTTTTCATGGTAGCCAGATTTGCTAGCGGAACAGTTTCGCCGGATTTGGTGACGACGGGTAGATGACTATACTCGTCCATTTGTTCGCGCAAATTTCGTTGGTAGCGCACGCGGATTGCGTACCGCTCCCGCCCTTCAACGGTTTGTGTTATTGTCGTCCCTCCGAGCGCTGTCGAAATCACTTCATTGACCATCGTGGTCGACATGCCAAACCTAGCTGCTGTGTCACGGTTGACATTAAATTCAACATACGGTTTCCCCAACACAATATCGGGGCTAATTGTGGCGGGTTTAATTTCTGGTACATCCTTCAAGAAGGCTGCGATGTCCAAAGCTGCTTCTGACAACTGAGTTAAATTATCGCCGTAGATACTGATCGCCATCGTTGCAGTAATCCCACTTTGCAGCATTACCACCCGGCCTTGGATCGGCTGCAATTCTGATGCCGGAGTTACACCTGGTAGTGTTGCCACTTGGTTAATTTCCTGCCAGATATCCTTAGACGTAATTCCAGCTCGCCATTGATCCTTAGGTTTGAGCATGACGTAGGTTTCGATCATGGCAGCTGGTGCGGGATCTAATGCGGATTCGGCACGGCCAATTTTTCCAAGTACATTTTCAACTTCAGGAATTTGTTTAATCAGCGTGTCCTGTGTCTGTAGCACTTCCATAGCTTGCGATAAACTCGCAGCTGGGTACAACGTTGGCATATAGAACCAACTGCCTTCATCAAGCGCGATCCAATCGTCTGACTTGATCGCCTTCATCATTTCCTTGGTTTTGTCATAACCGGGAAGTTGCTGAAGTTTCACCCCAAAAGTGTCTGCTCCTTTTTCCAGTGATTCGAAGTGTTCGTCGATACCTTTCCATGCGCTATAACCCAGTCCCATGATGATAATCGGGATAATAAGGAAGAGGAATTTATGAGCAAGAAAAAACCGTAATGTGGGTTCGTAAAAGAACAAGATGATTCTGCTAATAGGATTTTGTTGGATGGGACGTAGTTTTTCCGTCAATAGCCAATAGACGATCGCTGCTGCACCTAAGCCGACTACAATTGCCGAGAGCCCTCGCTGGCCAGGGATAATGGCAGGGAATGATTCACCGAATCGATAACTAATGAGACCAATGGTCACGCCGCAAAGGCCAGTAGCGATCCACCGCAGTTTTGCTTTGATTTGTGAAGAACTTAGAATCAGGCGACTTAATAAAGGAACGATTGTTACAGCCACAATCAAGGCAGCTATGAGTGAAAATGTCTTGGTCCACGCAAGCGGTGCAAATAATTTGTAATCTCGTCCGGTCAGCAAGAAAACGGGAAGGAAGCTAATGACGGTTGTCATCACTGCGGTCACGATAGCAGGTGAGACTTCTATCGTCGCATCGGTGATAATGTTCAATCTTGCAGATTTACCTCCAGGCCGACCTTTCTCTTCCCAATCAGCTAAATGGCTGTAGATTACTTCGGATACAATAATCGACATATCAACCATGGTTCCAATGGCGATCGCGATACCAGCTAACGACATGATGTTGGCGTCGATATTAAAGACGTACATACCAATGAAGGCGATCAGAACAGCGAGTGGCAGCGTGATTGCTACCACGATACTTGCTCGCAGGTTGAGCAAGAAAAGTAAAATTACGATTGCTGTGATAATAATTTCTTCTTCGAGAACGGTAGTCAACGTTGCGATTGTTTCATTGATTAACCCCGAACGATCATAGATGACTTTTATTTGGACTCCGTCTAAGCTCGGCTCTATTTGAGCAATTTTCTTTTTTACTTCATCAATGATGGCTCTTGGATTATTACCAAATTGCATGGTAACAATGCCACCTACCGCTTCGATTCCGTTAACATCCAATGCTCCTCGTCGAAACGCAGGGCCCATCTGTACATAGGCGACATCGCTGATTCGAGTTGGCAGACCGTTTTCTGACGTAATGACGGTTTGCTCAATATCTATGATCGCTTGTTCGACATCTTGATCTGTTCCGATAAATCCTCGACTGCGGATAATCATTTCCATACCGCTCGATTCAACCGTCTTCGCCCCAACGTCTTGGTTGGATTCTTTGATAGCAGCCATCACTTGATTCAGAGAAATGTGATGAAAGCGAAGCTTGTCAGGGTCGACTTCGATTTGATACTCGCGCACGTAACCGCCAATACTGGCAACTTCACTGACTCCGTCAACAGCTTCTAATTCAAATTTAACGACATAATCTTGCAAGCTGCGAAGATCGGCCAAATTTGTGTCTTTAGACGGTTCAAGAATATAGTACATGACTTGCCCAAGTCCGGTAGCGTCTGGACCCAGCGTGGGAGTTACGCCAGTGGGAAGCGCAGCGGCGGCGCTACTTAATTGCTCAGAGACTCGTGAGCGTGCCCAGTAGAAATCGGTACTGTCTTTGAATGTGACCTGCACAAAGCTATACCCAAATAGACTCTTTCCCCTGACGGATTCCGCTTCCGGCACACTGAGCAAAGCGACCGATAAGGGATAGGTAATTTGGTCTTCAATATCTTTGGGGGATCGACCAGGCCAAGATGTGTAAACGATGACTTGGTTTTGACCAATATTGGGAATGGCATCAATGGGCGTATTTTGAAAGCTGTACCAGCCGCCAGCGATTACTAGGACCGTTAGGCACAGCATGATGAGGCGTTCTTTAATACAGAAAGATGTGATGGCTCGCAGCATTTTCTACTGCCCTTCCTGTGCTGGCAGATCAACTTTTTCGTCTGTTTCTTTTTCAGTAACATCAAACGTGTTGATTAAATCACCACAGTGGAGCATTTCAACACCGCGAAAAGGATTGGTCAAACGATCGTTGTTCTGTAGCCAATCACCTTGGCCCTGTTTAACCATTGCGCAATAAAAATGATAAAATGGTTGCGGGTTATCGCTTCCTCGCACCTTGGTTGCCAAAGGGGTAATGGCTTGGCTGATCCATTTGAATTCAACACGGGCTTTAGCTAGTGATAGTTCATGGAGGTTTTGCGAGTGTTGAGAGATGCGTGAGAACAACGCTTTCTCCTCATCAGTCCAACCAGCCGTGTCTGAAAATTCTAGTGCGCTACTAATCGTATTCAACGCTTTGCTACTCGTTTTCGTTGGCGTTTTATCAGACGATAGTTTTTGTTTAATATCAAAATACGCCAAGTATAATTGCTCCAATTGCTGACCATCATCACCAGTTATGCTACGGGCACTCCATTGGTCGAACTGTAGCGGAAGGTTTTTTGCTGAGATCATCTTGGCGACTGTGGCATCAATCAAACTAGGATTTCCGGCGAGTTGCATCTGGGAATCGATCAAAAAGTTACCGGACGTCGCAACTTTTTCACCTGCGGATATTCCGGACAAAATGATCGCGCGGTTTTTTAGCAACGGTCCCAATACGACTCGGCGTATTTCAAAGCGGCCAGGCTTGGTTTCAACATAGACCACACTATTGTCGCCGGCTAACAGAACAGCGGAACGTGGTATCGAAACTGATTTAGGTTGATCGACTGGAGTGTCGCTAAATCCGTATTCCTTCGTTGAAACAAGTTTCATACCACAGATTGGGCAATCTCCAGGTGTGTCGCGGATCACTTGTGGATGCATTGGACTGATCCACTTTCCAGCAAGTTCTTTGTCATAAATATCACCTGTAGCACCAATAGATATTTCAATGGTGGCTCGCGCGTAATCACCTGGGCGTAATTCTTTTTTGATGTTATCGAATTCGACTCGAACGCCAATCGTGCGACTCGAGGTGTCTACAACTGGGTCGATAAAAGCGACTCGCCCCTGAAGAATTGTGCCGGGTTTGGAAGCAATTTCTGCTTGGACCGTTTGCCCAAATCGTATGCGTGATGCGTCTTCTGGATATAGCTTGAGGACGAGCCACACTGTTGAAAGATTGGCAATCTGATAAATAGGCTCGCCAGCTTTGATGTATTTCCCTTCTTGTGTCATTTTACCAGTGACTGTGCCACCGAGTGGTGAGTAGATCGTTAATCGTGACTGGGCAATGCCGGTTTTGTCGAGTTCTGCGAGTTGCTCGGTGGTCATTCCTAATTCGACTAACTTATGTCGTGAATTGGCGACAAGTTTGATTTGGGTTTCACGAATGATTTTTAAGGTGCTGGGTGTCATCTTTGCCAAAGCCTTGCCGGATTCGATATATTCAATCTGAGCAGCATACAGCTGAGGGCTATAAACCACCGCCAAATGATCCCCTATCGTGACTGATACTCCGGTATAGTCAGCAAATAGCCTTTCGATGCGACCATCGATGTATGATGCAATGGTTGCTTGGCGGCTTTCATCGACTTCGATCGAGCCGATCGTGTGTAATTCAGTACTTAAGGAATCTAGTATGGCGATTGCTGTTTGAATATTTGCTAATCGACGGCTGGCTTGGGGGATTAGGACACTGATGGAATCTCCCGAATCAGCCCCAGAGGTTGCGAGGGCCAATTCCATATCGCAAATTGGGCAGCGGCCTAAGGTGGGCTGCCTAATATTTGGATGCATCGGACAGGTATACATCGTTTCGGCGTGGTCCTGGTCGACCATACTTGCGGATCCACCAGCAGGCTTGATCCAGCCAGCACGTTGTGCGATGCCTATCGAAATAAGAAACAAAATACCTGCAAGCAGCGCAGCAGCTAGGAACATACCAGATGAGATACAGCGTGAAATCCACCAATTCCAAGATTTCCCAGTAAGAGTCTGGGCAGTAGTTGTATCGCTCGGTAGTGCTTTTTTTGATTCGGTTTCTGGTTTTGTGGTCATTGTCGTTACACCATGAATTTCAAGAACTTATAAAATAAATCAAGTTATCTAAATGAAATTAGTCGTCCAATACTACACCTTGTTTGGCATCTTTCTTTTCAACGTCCTTGTCACCATCGTCGTGTCCGTGACCGTTGTCTGCTTCCTTAATGGTATCTGCTGAAGCGAGCTTCGCCGCTTTGTTAGTATCGGATAGCTTGCTCCATTTGCCATCACAACTTGGGCAACAGAAACCAACAAGTTTGCCATCAAATTCGGTAGTTCCACCATCTTCGGTAACAGCTGATCCCATGATTGGGCACAGTTGGTTTACGGAAGTTAGGGTCACGTCGACTGCGGGAGTGTTGAAAGATTCCGTATCGGATTCGCTACAACCGGCAGCAGAAATAAGAATGATTGAAAGTAAAGCAAGATAACGCATAATAAACCTCTCTCAAAAAAGTTGTGTAATACAAGATTCTTGTAGCACGTGTCAACAAATAAGGTGTTCGCATATGTTTGCGTGGTCACATAACAACAGCGCAGGAAATATCCACCAAAGAAAATTAGCGGATGGGCATTCGTGGCGATCTCAAAGCAGAGATGCCAATTAGAATTCTGCTTAGGTCAACCAGACACTTAGAACAATTTGCGCATATCTAGGCATGCGCATCGCAGACACAGGTGTGATAACTTGTGTAGGCTTAGCGGCGACCGCATATTGATCGTTGTCACTGTGCGATACAAAACCGCATACAAAGCTGACTGGGACAAGCTCACTGAACACTCGGTTTTGTGTCGGCAGCAATGGTGCATTGTGTTGCACGTAGCAATCACATGTGCTGCTTGACACAGTGTGCCAGCTAGTTGTATCTGTGACAGGTTCTTCTGGGGCCTCACAGCAGGTAGGCGCAGCTGTAGCGACTGGCATTGCGCAAACGCAATCCTCCATTGCATCCATACCTTGTGCACATGATGCATCAGTATTGTCGCAAAGGCCATTTAGTGCCCAAGTTGGCGCAATCATTTGCAGCAAAACTGCTGTTGCCATGATTGTTTTGTGAATTTGCTTAGGCAATTCAATGAACTCCATAAAACCTCGAATACATTTCGTACGGTTATAGTATAGTTTGATTCATTTCATGAAAATGGGTTTTTCTGCTTAAAATGATCGTTTAGCTCATTCGACCTAAATACGAGTATTGTGTTTTCTCAAACGGCGATTCACTAACCCCTTTATTTCCGATGGATTAGTGCAATATTCCGCTTATTTTGGACGATTTACGCTGCGAAGGAATGATTATTTCCGTGTTACAGCGAAAAATAAAAAGTGCGTAAAACTACTATCTCCATCAATCGTCTCGGACTCTATTGGCCACTCATATTGGGTGTTTTATATATGTCTGGTTGCGCAATTAATCTACCCACACCTCGACACCCTCAAGCGTCTTTGATTGAACCGAGTCGTTCACTAGATGCTAATTCTGCTAATGAGAATCAACAGACGTCCGTTAACACTTCCGCTGCAACCGAAAAACAAACGGCCGAACAAGCCCCGACGAAATCTTTGCAAACACGGAGCGAATTGGAACAATGGTCCCTAGAGTACAACAGCGAAATTCAGCGATTAGCCTTAGTGTTTGAAGCAGCGACCGCCAAGACCCGATATGTCGATTCCCTACCAGACCCCAAGGTCGGTGCGAACTTCTTTGGTCGTCCGATCGAAACCGCAACAGGTTCCCAGCGTGGCAATATCAGCCTTAGCCAAATGATCCCCTGGGTTGAAACACTTGATGCCAAACAACAGTTGGCAACCCTCCAAGCATTAGCTGCTAAGGCTGACTATCGAAGTGCTCGGTTGCACGTGTTGGAACAAGTTCGTGTTGGATGGTTCCGAATGTATTTGATTGAACAACAATTCGAGGTGACTAAAAATAATCAGCAAACGTTGCAGTCGTTGATCGATGTCGCCAATTCTTTGATCGCGGCCGAAAGAGGTTCGTCACGAGACGTGTTGTTGGGCACCCTTGAACTTACCAAACTTGAAGAACGTCTTACGCGTCTGCAGCAACAACGTACTAGTCAAATTGCGACTCTTAACCAATTATTGAATCGACCAATTGACTCGAAAATCGTCAGTCCTGAAAAAATTGTGGAATCACTTCCGGCACAATCGCAAGAGGCCCTCGTCAAGATTGCCTTGCAATCTCAACCTGACATTCAAGCTGCTCGGTTGCGTAATCAGGCGAAAAAGTGGGGAGTTACGGTTGCACAGTTAAGGCGTCGTCCGGACGTCACGGTCATGGCGAGCTATTTTATTACAGACGACAACCGAGCCCCCAACCCAAGCTTAAAAGTTGGTGAAGATCCATGGTTCTTCGGTCTCCAAGTGAGTATTCCAATTTGGGATAAGAAATATAATGCTCTCGAGGAAGAAGCGAAATATGCCTACGATGCTTCTACTTTATCGATTGAGACACTGACTGACCGGACCTCGACAGTGATAGTTCAATTGCTAGCTGAAATAGGCCGTGCCGATGAGACGGCGATTCTATACACAGACACGATTATCCCGCAGGCACAGCAAACGTTAGAGACGGATCAATCTGCGTACGCCAACGGCGAGGTAGGGTTTGATCGTCTGATCCGCGATTTCCGTAGTTTGTTGATGCTACAACTTGGTTATCACCAAGCGATTGCAGACAGGGCCATTGCCGTTGCTGAACTCCAGCGAGTAATTGGTGAAAGCACTCCGCTGCTCGATTAAACAAAAAATCGGTGGCCGCGGCACGACGTGACTGCACTGTTTGTCTACTCCGTTGAGACGAGGCCGATTACTGCCCAGCAAGTTCCCCAGTAATTGGAGGTAGCGCCAGGCTTGTTGTGACGGGCTTTCTTTGTACTCGGAACAATCCAATTCCCGTCA
The DNA here is from genome assembly GCA_018658605.1 of Planctomycetaceae bacterium. The sequence continues at coordinate 8,236 of JABHUV010000130.1, forward strand.
TCCGATTGTGTGCGGATAAGAAACGTACGAGCTTCGTCAATGGCGTCTTGATATGTACCGCCACAACGAGAAAGCGCGTACAACGCGACGCCGGTAGCAATGGCATCGCTGTTACTTGTGTGATCCCAACCCCAGCCACCGTCATCCTGCTGTGATTCGAGTAACCGAGCTAAGGCAGCCGACTCGGTTTTTGATTGTTGTTGTTGATCTAATATCGACTTTACGGCGAGCCACTCTGTACTGTCACCACGAAAATCACTCATAGAATACTTCAGAGCATTGTCGACTGTACCTTGATATTGTTTGCTGCCAATGTCGTTGTACATGATGGCTGCCCAGCCTGTGGATACGTGTGTGGTTTCTAATACTGGGCGCTTTTGCGAGGGTAACTGTCCCGCCGGTTTAAAGGAACCATCGGGTTCTTGTAGCGTCGTTAACAAGGTCGCCAAAGAATCGGTTGTGTCGGGTTCTGTCGCCGCGATACCACTGAGCAGCATTTGATAGATTGTATCTGTGCCGGCTCCATCTCGTTTCATTGTTTTGGCGTTAAGGTTACTGTCACAAAACTCTAACGCCCATTTTGATTGTTTTTGAAAAAGCTCTTCATCGATTTTATGTCCTGCATTCTTAGCGACTTGTGTGCTCCACAAACCAAAAGGAACTTGATGGCATGACACGCACTTTTTTTGATCGATCCACACTTGTGCGTTTTGCTGAATATATGGAATTGCCGATTCAATCGACTGTTTGAGAGAGCGAGGTTTTCCCTGCTGTGCCCTGGCAAATTGCGTACAAGACAGAATTATCACCACGACAAGAAAAATTCGATTTACCATTAAGTAGTTCATCCAATCATATAACCAAGGTAGCGATCGCCCAATGTAACCGCTTCCTTGTATTGTTGGCTGATAATTTACGATCGGTGGGAAGTCAGTGTATGAGTGCATGTCGCTTTGAGGTTAAACAGGTTGTGTCCATTAAGCTCGGATTCGATCAATCGTTTGATTGTCACGGTCGTCAGGACCTAGTTGGTCTTTGACGCCCATTGCTTGGAGCATTGTGTTGTAAACATCAATACCCTCGGCTCCGACATCCATGATTTGACCAGTTTTGAATCGTCCGTTGGCGCCGGTGATTGCGTGGAACACACCCGAGAGTTCGCGTTTGACATCATTGTGTCGACCATCGCCAGACTCGGTGGAAATTGTGATCATCGAGTTTTCCATGATCGTGCGATCATTGACTTCTAGTGAATCCTTGTCGTCAAGTCGATGGAGGAAGTATGCAACTTCCCGCATTTTCATGTGAGCATGGGCACGTAGTGCTTCATTCTTTTTATTTTCATTAAACTTGTGCCACCATTCATGACTGCACCCTTGATCGCCACTGGCATTATGTTGTAGAGCATCATCAAAGGACCAATGGTGCTTTCCG
>JABHUV010000196.1 GCA_018658605.1 Planctomycetaceae bacterium
AAGTCCCGGACGATTAATCCTCTACCAAGGTAGAACTTTTAAGGCCTACCGTGGCATGGGCTCTATGGGCGCCATGGTTCAAGGATCCAGTGAACGCTATCGTCAAAGCGGTAACGGCAAGCTTGTTCCTGAAGGAGTTGAAGGTCGTGTTCCTTTTAAAGGCGATTTGGCAGACTTTGTCTATCAACTCGTGGGAGGCCTTCGTGCCGGAATGGGTTATTGCGGCACTGCAACAATAGAAGATTTACGCACTGAAGCACGATTTATTCGCGTAACAGCTGCTAGCACACGTGAGAGTCATCCCCATGACATTGCCATTACGCATGAAGCACCAAATTACAGCCCGGATCAATCGTCCGTTAATGACGGCTAATCTTCAATTATTGTACCACTGGCTAATTTCTCCTCGAGGGGTATTCAGCACCTTAGCCCTTCTTTTCGCCGTCCCCCTTGTTGCAGCTGAACCAATTCGAATTGTGACATCTTCTGTCACGAAACCTATTCCCATTACGGTCGTGACGGTGACAACCAAATTGCCAGCCCCCGCGAAACGAGCAACCTCGGCAGCGGTCACTGCACCACAACCACGCACGACGGTTATTCGATCAATTCGCACAATAAAGCTAGCTGCAACCAAAAACCCAATACGGCTTACGACCCTACAAACAACTAAGAACGTAACCGCACCCCAAGCAAGCAACAATCCGCCGTCAACGCTGAACGACTCTAAAGCAGGTGCTGGCAAAGTGATTTCCCACGGGGCAAATCTCACTAAAACAGAACCCGTTAACCCTACAGACGCTTCTCCAATTGTAATTGATGCCGTCCCACCAACTTCCAATTCGAACGCCGCTACTGCACCTAACAGCAACTCTCCACCGACAGACAATTCAACGGCGGGTCCAGATGACTTACAACTCACCATACCGTTAGCGACCGATGCCCCTGCTGAGGCTGCCGTCATTACTACGGTACAACTTGCACCTATGCCAGTACTAGGGCAGGGTACCGCAGACGCAGCGCCGTTGCAAAATCTAGTCGCCATTCTAAATTGCGGGTCACCCGATTGTGAGCAGGCAGCTAAGCACCTAAAGCCCACCCCCTTATCAAACATCTCCTTAGATATCGCACCTACCTTTAAGCCAAACTTGGACGACAAACCGGCCAAACTACAAGCTGAAGTCCGAGCCTGGACCAACCGCCAGGGCAAAGTAATCGCATCTGGGCAACTAGCCGATTACACGTTCAGTAAAATTGAAATCCAGCTTGCAAACGGCACCATCACTAAAATTCCAATGACGGACCTCAGCGTCGACGATGCCTGTTACGTAGCAGATACATGGGGTTTTCCTAAACAGTGTCGCATCGGACTGGACGCCTATGACTTGCGCAATTGGGAACCAATTAAATTCACATGGAAAGCTTCCGCTCTCGCCCAGAAACCACTTTACTTTGAAGACGTACAACTTGAACGCTATGGCCATACCATGGGGCCTTGGTTACAACCGGCAAGATCCGGAGCACACTTCTTTTTAAACATCGCAGTACTTCCTTATCACATGGGAATCCATCCTTGGAACGAGTGTCAATATTCGCTGGGCTACTACCGCCCTGGGTCGCTAGCGCCTCGTCAGATTCCCGCCTTTCCACTCAACGTAAAAGCTTCATTGTGGCAAGCTGGCGCAATAATAGGAGGCGTCTACCTCATTCCATAGCTTGGCAACCTTTTTTTTCAATCGCTATCCTGTTCTCCTTGAATCGCATGTGTTACATGACGGGTCAGTAATAACTGTGAAGCAGTAACCGGGAGCGATTGGCTCAGGCGTCCAGATCCACTTAGGGTCTGCGACGCCTTTGTGTTTCTATAGGACTTACCAAGTTAAACTGTAAATAGGGACAGGCTATTCTGCTTATCAGTTTATCGATCCAACTTACTCTGCAGCAACCATCGGTGGGTCATATTCGAATTCGCGCCAAGTGACCGCTCGTCGCAGCGGTTCGATCCTCAACACTACATGCCCATTCTGAAAAACTCGTACCGTCCCGTTGGACTGGCTCACGACCACCGCAATCGCGTTGGTCGTGCGAGTAATCGAGGCAGCCGCCCAGTGACGTGCGCCGAGTCCTTTAGATAGGGTAATACTCGCCGCCCTAACCTGTATGATTTGACAACATTTCTCAACGACGCCATCGCTGCCCACAACGAATGCCCCGTCAAGCAAAGCGATTTCCTTGATAGCATCACGAGTCCGTGCGTCCTTTATATTGCGATCCGTTTTGCCATAGCCTTTCACTGGATCAAACCCAGCCGTGGAACTATATTCCAACACTTGTCGAGTGCACCCAACAACAAACAACGTTCCCACTGGGTTCCCCTCGCGCCCCTCATGCCCAATCTCAACCGCTAAGTCCACAACAGATTTAAGTGTTTCTAGGGGCACACTAGTTTCCAATTGCCGTAAATCGCGAGCAGTCAGTTTTCCTAAGTGCTCGCCGAGTTGGAGAACGGAAATACTGTCGATTCCCTTAGAATCAAAACCGCTATACAACGCTACCACTTGTGCTCCGGCGTCAAGCACATCATTGGCAACACATTCTAACAGTGCATTCTCCATACGTTGATGCACCGGACTTTCATCCGCTTCAAGAACAACAGGTGTCAACCCAAATCCCTCGGCACCCTCTAAATCCTCCGCATTTTGGGAGACACAAAGAATGAGTTTGTACTGTCCAACTTTACGAATCGACTTCCAATCCGCCGGTCCATCTAGCATCAACATCAAGGCATCTGCCTTCAGGGATAAACGTAACTTCGCCGCATTTTTGTAGATTGAGGCAAAGGGATCACGAAACTTAGACGGCATTTGTGGTTGACTGACTCTTAGTTAAAACGTGACGAATATGCTGCCACTTAACAGTACGCAAAATTGGATTGGTTCTTTTTTTGGTTCGCAAGAACAACGACTGGCTTGCTAGCAATGTGCGCATATACTAATCGGAAAGTTGGCTTGCGAGCAATCCCATTTCAAAAGCATTGAAATGCACGATCCAACGTCAAGAAACCGAGACACCCTTTTTAGCGAAATAGGTTCGCTGGGTTAAGCATGTCAACTATGTTTTCCTTGCCGTCATAGATCACCTCTGGACGTTCACCTCGGGTCCATGCTATCCAAGCTCTAGGATCTTCTCCCCAGTCCTCAC